>DVON01000203.1 GCA_018713585.1 Candidatus Pullilachnospira stercoravium
ATCGAGGGGACAGAGGACGGCATGATCATCCGGGGCGGCAGACCCCTCACCGGCGCCGTCATCGACAGCCGCCTGGATCACCGGATCGCCATGTCCTTTGCCATCGCGGGCCTGGCAGCCGAAGGCGTCACCACCATCAGGCGCTCCGACTGCGTGGATATCTCCTATCCCGGATTTTTCAGGGATCTGGAAAAACTGCAGCGATAAATCTCCGCGGCACAAAAAGAAGCCTTACCGCTGTTTGTCATACAGCAGACAGGCTTCTTTTTTCAGTCCTGATCCCCGTAAAAGTCCACCACATCCCGGGAATCGTAATAAATCTTGTCAACCGCCTCAAGCCGGGCTTCCCCGTCCTTCACATCCACGATGGAGACGCTGCAGTTGGGCGGCACATGTCCTCTCCAGAGATCACCCGTTCTTCCGCAGATATTGTACAGAAGCGCCCGGCTGGAACAACCGTGGCAGGCAATCAGAATGGTCTTGTCCTGATACTCCGGCGCCGCGAGCAGATCTGCATAAAATTCTCCGGTGCGGTCAATCACCTGCTGCACCGTCTCGCCCCCTGCCGGCGGCTGATAACGGAAGGGATCGGAAAAGAACAGGGAAAATCCTTCCGATGGAATCTCATACCGGTCTTTTCTGCAGCAGAGTCCTTCCCATTCTCCAAAAGTAATTTCTTCAATTCTGGCATCCGTCTGTACGGGAATCTCTCTTCCCGCCAGCAACAGGCGGGCGGTCTGCACCGCCCGTTTCAGAGGGCTGGAAATCGCCAGGTCAAAGGCCACGTTCTTCAGCTTCTCCCCGGTGATCTGAGCCAGCCGGATTCCATTTTCATTCAGTTCAATGTCCGCCATTCCCTGGAGCCGGCCCTCTGTATTCCAGACCGTTTCTCCATGGCGCAGGATATATAATTTCATCCGTCTATACCTCCCGGCGGCCGCAGGCTTTGCCGTCTGCGGCCTGCCATTTCTGACCGCGCTCCTGAGAGGCCATGCGGCTTGTGGTACGTTATTTATAGTTCAGCCTTCGCCAGAAAGGCTGAACTGTTACGTTATTATTTACGCAGCTGGATTCCCATGCTCTCCAGTCCGTTGAGGATCTTCTTCATGGCGCCGGTCACCTCTGCCTCGCCCAGGGTTTTCTCCTTGGAACGGAAGGTGATGGAATAGGCCACCGATTTGTAGCCTGCCTGAATCTGATCGCCTTCGTAGATATCAAACAGCTCATAGTGCTCCAGAATCTTTCCGCCTCTCTGGGCAATCATCTTCTCAATATCTCCCACCATGATGTCCTTGGGAACCACCATGGAGATATCGCGGTTCACTGCCGGGAACCGGGCAATTCCTTCATATTTTCTGTCGTAAGTGGCGAATTTCACCACCTGAAGGATATCCAGAACGGCCACGTAAACTCTCGTTCCGATACCGTAGTTATCCGCCACCTGAGGATGTACCTCACCCAGGTAACCGATTTCTTCTCCCTCATAACGGATCAGCGCCTGACGGCCCGGATGCAGGAAATTCTTCCCTGCCTTGGGATCGTAATCCTTCTTTTTGTCCATACCCACTTTGTCAAGGAACTCTTCTACCACACCCTTCATGTCAAAGAAATCTCCGTCTCCGTACATACCCAGGGTAAACATCATCCGCTCCTGGGGCAGCTGAGTAAGCGGCAGCGATTCGGGAAGATAAATATTTCCCAGTTCATACAGGCGGACGTTTTTATTTCTTCTGTTGTAATTGGTGGCCAGCGAGGTCAGCATACCGTTGAGGGAAATGGTGCGCATAATGCTGAAATCCTCTCCCAGGGGATTCAGGATCGTGATGGCATTGCGCAGCGTATCCTCCGGATCCAGCAGCAACTTGTCAAATACCTTGGGGCTTTCGAAGGAATAGCAGTATCCCTGGGAAAATCCGCAGTACTCCGCCACATCTCTGGCCGTCTCCTCGATTCTCAGCTTGAAGGGCAGCTTACCTGTGGTGGCCTCGCCGCTGGGAAGGGTGGTGGGGATGTTGTCATATCCGTAGAACCGGGCAACCTCCTCTGCCACATCCGCCGTCCGCAGCACATCCTGCCGGAAGGTGGGAACCACAATCTCATTGCTCTCCTGGTCGTACGCCAGCTCCACATCCGCCAGGTATTTCAGCATCTGTTCAGCGGACAGGTCCGTTCCCAGCAAGCTGTTGATCTTCTCCGGCTCAAAGGGAATCCGTACCGGCTGTCTGGTCTCGCAGCACACATCCACCATGCCGCCCACCACTTCACCGGCGCCCAGCTCTTCCATCAGCTGGCAGGCCCGGTCGATGGCCGCCTGGGCATTGTTGGGATCCAGACCCTTCTCGAATTTACCGGAAGCGTCCGTGCGCAGGCCGATTCTCTTGGCGGAACGGCGGATATTGGGGCCGTCGAAGCAGGCCGCCTCAAAGAGCACATTCTGCACATGGTCGGTGATCATGGAATTCTCTCCGCCCATGATACCGCCGATACCCACAGCCTTCTCTCCGTCACAGATCATCAGCACGTCCTCGTCCATGATCCGCTCCTGGCCGTCCAGGGTTACGAATTTTTCTCCGTTTTCGGCCCGGCGGACAATGATCTCATGATTGGCGATGGTATCCAGATCATAGGCGTGCATGGGCTGTCCGTACTCTTCCATCACATAGTTGGTGATATCCACCAGATTGTTGATGGGGCGGATGCCATTGGCTGCCAGACACCGCTGCATCCACTTGGGGGAAGGACCGATCTTCACATTTTTCACTACCCTGGCGCAATAGCGGGGGCACAGCTTCTGGTCCTCCACGGTTACCTTCACATAATCGTGGGCGTCCTCCTGATTCCCGGTGACCTTCACCTGGGGCGGAAGAAATTTCTTTCCGAAGGTGGCCGCCGCTTCTCTGGCGATTCCCAGCACACTGTAGCAGTCCACCCGGTTTGACGTAATCTCATATTCAAAAATTACGTCATCCAGGCCCAGCGCCATGATGGCACTCTCGCCCACCACAGCGTCCTCCGGGAAAATGTAGATGCCGTACTCCGGCGCCTCCGGATACATTTCTCTGGTGGAACCCAGCTCCTCAATGGAGCACATCATGCCGTAGGAATCCACTCCCCGCAGCTTGCCGGCCTTGATCTGTACGCCGCCCGGAGTTTTCTTACCGTCATGGCTTCCGGCCACCCGTCCGCCGGGAAGCACCACCGGAATCTTGTCCCCTTCTTTTACGTTGGGCGCTCCCGTGACGATCTGGATGACTTCCTTTCCCACATTCACCCGGCAGACGATCAGCTTGTCCGCATCCGGGTGTTTCTCAATCTTCTCAATCTGTCCGATGACAATGTTTTCCAGATCCGCGTCCAGTCTCTCATAGCCTTCCACTTTTGTACCGGACAGCGTCATGGCGTCCGTATATTCCTGCGCCGTCACATCCAGATCCGGCACATACCTTTTAATCCATGATAATGATGTATTCATTCTCTTTCCCTCTCCTAGAACTGTTTTAAGAACCGGTAATCATTTTCGTACAAGAGCCGCATATCGTCGATCTCATATTTCAGAAGAGCAATACGCTCCAGGCCCACGCCGAAAGCAAAGCCCGTATATTCCTCCGGATCGATGCCGCACATCTCCAGCACATGGGGATGCACCATACCGCAGCCCAGAATCTCAATCCAGCCAGATCCCTTGCAGAACCGGCAGCCCTTGCCGCCGCACTTGAAGCAGGAAACATCCACCTCTGCGCTGGGCTCTGTGAAGGGGAAATGGTGCGGGCGGAATTTTGTCTTTGTCTCCGGTCCGAACATCTCCCGGGCAAACTCCTCCAGGGTTCCCTTCAGATCAGAAAACGTAATATGTTTATCCACCACCAGGCCCTCGATCTGATGGAAGGACGGAGAATGGGTGGCGTCCACCTCATCGGAACGGAATACCCGTCCGGGGGCGATCATACGGATCGGCAGTTTTCCCTGCTCCATCACACGGGCCTGCACCGGAGAGGTCTGGGTTCTCAGCACAATTTCCTTGTTGATGTAAAAGGTATCCTGCTCATCTTTGGCAGGATGGTCTGCCGGAATGTTCAGTTTTTCAAAGTTGTAGAGATCATACTCCACCTCAGGGCCTTCCACCACCTCGTAGCCCATACCGATGAAAATCCGCTCCACCTCTTCCAGGGCGATGGTGTTTGGATGGCGATGTCCCATGTTGGCCTTCTTTGCCGGCAGCGTCACGTCGATGACCTCCGCGGCCAGCTTTGCCTCCCGAAGCTCCTTCTCCAGACGGGACTTCGTCTCCTCCAGCATGGCTTCGATTCTGGCTCTGGTATCGTTGACCATCTGCCCCACCTGGGGACGTTCCTCGGCAGCCACATTCTTCATGCCCTTGAGCACAGCGGTCAGCTGCCCTTTCTTGCCCAGAAAGTTTACTCTCACATCATTCAGTTTATCCAGGGCATCTGATTTTTCAATTTTTTCCGACGCCTCATCCAAAATGGCCTGCAGCGTCTCTTTCATACTGTTGTTCATGACCTGTCTCCTTTTTCTGATATTCCATGACTATATTTGCTGCTGCCGCGGCGCCCTTCCCCGCTTTTCGGGAAATCTCCGCCTGCGGCCTGTTCCCTGCGAAAGGTACGGCAGAATGTGAAATAAAAAAGTCCCGTCCCCCAAAAGGGACGAGACACTATTTACCCGCGGTACCACCCTGATTTCCGGAATCTGATCCGGACACCTTGGCGGGCTTAACGCGCCCTCACGTCTTCCCCTACTGCGATTCAGGGAAGCAGCTCCGGTGGGAACCTCAAAACCTGTCTGAACTTAAGGAAGCTTACAGCCGGTGACTCCCTCTCTCTGGAAGAAAACAGATTTCTACTGACACCTTCATGGCATTTCTCTGATTATCTATTTTAGTCACAATCCTCCGTCCTGTCAAGTTCTTTTTTCCCCGTCCTGTTCCTTATCTTCCTCCCGGCTCTCCCGGAGTCCGTCGACAAATTCCTTGTACTCCTGACGGATCCGCTCGCCCGCGATCTGCTGCAGTCTCCTGAACCGTTCCTCAAAGTAGGCGTTGATCTCCGCTCCGATCAATACAATATACATGCAGAAATACATCCACAGCATTACGAGGACGGTGGTTGTAAGGCTCCCATACATACTGGACAGCCCATGAAACACATCCAGATAAACGGAAAATCCCAGGGAAAACAGCGACCATGCCAGAGCGGAAATCATGGCTCCCGGCAGCTGGCTTTTCAGACTTGCCCTGCGGTTGGGAAGAACTTTATAAATCAAAAGAAATACCACACACAGCACCGCCAGAGAAATCACCGTCCGCATGCCGATTATATAGCCTGCGATTCGTCCAATCATCGGAATATATTTTTCCAGAAGTTTTTGAATACTGTTTCCGAATACCAGAAGCAGCAGGCTTCCGGTAACCGCCGCTATAAAAATCAACGTATAAAATGCGGAGCGGATCCGCATCATCACATAGTTTCTGGTCTCTTTTACATGATAGATGGCATTGACCCCATTGGTAAGCGCCTGAATCCCTTTTCCCGCGCTCCAGAGAGTAAATACGGCGGAAACGGGCACTACTGCCGTGGACTTGCCGAAAATTTCCCGGATGATCTGCAGCACAAATACCTGCAGATCACTGCTGTCCGGAACAATCTGAAGAAAAAAACGGGTCACATTGCTCTCCGACACCAGCGGAATATGACGCACCAGCGTAATCAGCAAAATAACAAACGGTACGAAAGAAAGCAGAATAAAATAGGCAGCCTGCGCCGCAAAGGCTCCCACATGATCCTGATTCAGTCTTTTCAGAAATCCCCGGATAACTTTGATATATTCTGCCATTGGCGTTCCTTCCTTTTCCTGTGTGCTGCCGTGAAAGTCCGCCGCCCATCCGGCGGCCTCTGTACAGGGACACCCTCCCGGCATTGTTTCGTGCCAAAACCATCTCCAGTGCCGGATACGGTAAGGTTTAATGAAATCATAACAGGATTTTCCTCATCCCGCAAGCCCCGGCCCTTTCCCGCCCGGCCCCCTACCCTCTGTCCGGTCCGCGCTGCCGCAAAAAGCCCCCGCCAAAAGATACTCCGCGCCATCACTGTGTCTCCAGGGAAATATCGCGGTAAAAGACGTTCAGGATTTCCTGCCAGTCTTTCCCATCCTCCGCCAGGTGACGGGCCCCATTCTGGCTCATTCCCACTCCGTGACCGTACCCGCCGCCCTGCAGCGCCGCCGCGGAAAACACACCCTCCTGGTAAATGGGCTCGCAGACAAAGTAAGCGCTGGGAAGAATGGTCATGGCGGTACTTTCGGATCCGTCGCCGCAGGCGATGGGAATATCCCCCGGGCTGAGAAATTCCCTGAGGGAATATTCGTCCTCCAGCAGAAACGTCCCCTGTTCCCCGGACACCTCTAGTTTCCTGGCGGCTCCCCCGCCGGACCGTTCCAGCACCTCGAGCCCTGTCAGGACACCCACCTGCGGGCAGACAGAGTTAGCCGTCTCCTGCAGCAGACTTGCCGGAAGAGTCACCTGCCAGCGGTACCAGGGATCCTCCCGCTCATAGGCATCCTCCCCCGGCAGGGCCAGAAAGCTCTGAAACGCCGCTTCCGAGGACAGCGGACTGCCCACAGACCAGGTTTCCAGGGCCTCCGGCGCCGCAGACCGCCTGGAAACCTCCACGCTTCGCAGGTAGGGCGCCCCCTCACCTCCCCACACCTCATCCGTACTGGTATGCCCGCAGGAGGTGGAAAAAAAATAAGCCTGGATCGGCTCTCCCCCATAGGTCATTATCACGCCCCTGGTGGCGTCCACCGCTTCATCTGTGGCGCTCTGCCGGCCGATATTGTTGTATACCTGAAAGGACACACTGTCATCCACATCCGCGCCATACCCGGCAAGGCGCTGTTCCCCCATCTGCCTCACTGCGTACGTTCTGGCACAGACTGCCTGCGCCTTCAGCGCCTCCGCGGGATAACCGGAGGGCATCTCGCTGGGAACCACATACTTCAGATACGTCTCCAGATCCACCTGACTGCAGATGAGAAATCCCTCCTGTCCGGCGGTCACCGTCAGGCTGCCCTCATAGGCCGGGGTTCCCTGGCTCCTCTCCAGGGACAGCACAGAAATCCGCGGCTCCTGCTCCGCCTCCCCGGCCGCCGTCACCGTCACCTGCTCTCCCTCGCCAAGACGATCCGACAGCTTTAGCGGCTGGCCTGCGGGACAGGTCTCCTCAAAGGCTCCCGAGATGGTCAGTGGCACATTTCCCTGAACCGTCACCTGACTGTGCCAGTAGGACTCATACCCGCTGTCCATCAGCAGTACCCGGATCTGCGTGTTCTCTGATTCCTGTGGTTCCCGGGAAGCAGTCTCTTCCCCGGCCGCCGGTGTTGCTTCGGCAGCATCGCCGTCAGGTGTCTCCTCCTCCTTCAAAGCAGAAGTTTCCTCTCCGCCTGCCGTTTCATTTTCCGTCTGTCCTCCCCCGGCCGCCGTCTGCTCCGCCAGAAGTTTCCCATAAAATTCTTCCCGAAGAGAAATTTCCTTTCTTCCGGCCGCCAGCGCTATCCCCGCCACGGCCAGAATTCCCGCGGCAAAACACCAGAAAACATATCCGCCGCCAAAAAATCCTTTTTTATCCATACTTCAGTATATGGATTTTCAAAAAAATCATACCCGCTTTCACCAAAAGCGAAAGCGGGTATGAAAAAATCAAATTCAGCGCACGGAGAAACGGTACATGGTTCTGGTATCGTACTTTTCTCCTGCTTTCAGGAACGGATGCGCGAAATTCGGGTCGTTCACTGAGTTGGGGAAGTACTGGGACTCCAGGCAGAATCCCTGGCGTTTCGCGTAAACCGTGCCCTCTTTTCCTACCTCTCCGTCAATAAAGTTTCCGGTATAGAACTGCACGCCCGGACGATCCGTGAACGCCTCCATATAAATACCGTTTTCCCGGCAGCAGGCTCTCGCCATCCACTCCATACCGTCGGACGATTTGTCCAGAACAAAGTTATGATCGTATCCGCCGGTCATCTGCAGCTGCTCGAAATCCGCGTCGATCTCCTCTCCAATCACCCTGGGCTCTCTGAAGTCCATGGGAGTTCCCGCCACAGGCGCGATCTCGCCGGTGGGAATGGATTTGGAATCGATGACAGGCGTATAACGGGAAGCGTTCAGCTGAATCAGCTGGCCGCACACGGAGCCGGAGGCATGGCCGCCCAGATTAAAATAGCTGTGGTTGGTCATGTTTGCCACCGTATCCCTGTCGCAGGTTCCCTCGTAATGGATCTCCACCGCGTTGTCCTCCGTCAGGGTATAGGTAACCGTCACATCGAAGGTTCCCGGAAAGCCCTGCTCGCCGTCGGGGCTGATTCTGTGAAATGCCACGCCGTTTTCCGCCTCCCGGCCTTCCCACATCATCAGATCATACCCCACGGGGCCGCTGTGGAGGTTATTTTCATTTTCATTGGGAGTCAGTTGTACCTTCTCCCCGTTCAGAAGGAAAGAGGACTGATCGATCCGGTTGCCGTTTCTGCCGATGGTGGCTCCGAAATGCGGGGTGTTCTTCAGCTGGTAATCCTCTCCGCTGTCAAAGCCCAGCACCACATCTGTGGGGCGTCCCTCCCGGTCCGGCACAATCACGCTTACGAGAATCGCGCCAAAATCCGTCACCTTCATCACGGCGCCGTTTTTGTTGGTTACCGTATAAAGGGAAATCTCCTTTCCGTCCGTTGTCTTACCGAAGTTCTGTCTTACTACACTCATGCTCTTCTCCTCTGACCGCCCTGCCGGATCCAAAACTGCCCGCCCGGCATCCGCGGCATCCTCCCAAATTCTTTTGTCTGTGAAAAGAGAGCCATTTGCATGACTCTCTTCTTTTCTCTTTGGTAAAACCCGGAGTGCCGTTTCCCTTATTTTGACGCCTAGCCAAAGCTAGGTGGGCAACCGCAGTATCTCTTCTGCCTTCCGCTGCGAAATGACGGCCTGACATCCGATCAACAATATAGGAATCCCATGAACGTAAATGTAGGTTCAAAATTAAGAGAGGGGTCGCACACCCCAGGCATTACTTACTGTGTATATTATACATGAATACACCGGGCTTTTCAAGCCATATATTCGGCATATCGCCCAGATATGCTAACAGCGAAGCCGGAAGGCTTAACTGTTAGCAGATATCCCGTTTTCGGCCGCGCCGCATGGCCCGGTCTTCGATCCCGGTTTGCCGGCTGCCTCCGATACTATTATATGGGCATTTGCCGTTTTCTTTTCATGGAAATATCTGGCGTCAGCCGATTCCCAGAATTTTCTTCACAATCTCCGGCATCTGGTCAGCATCCACCGTGGTGTTATGGAGAACCGGCGCTGTGCGGATCTGGCTGACAGCGTCCGGAATGGCAACGCCGGAAACCTTTTCCAGCTCATCCACCAGCTGAAAATCATCCATGCCGTCATAGGCGTCACCGCCGATGGCTTCCATGACGCTTCTGGCAAATTTGTAGGGGCTGGCCGTGGAGGCAATCACCGCCGGCGTGTTGTCCCCGGTCTCACTGCGGTACTTCTCATACACACAGGCAGCCACCGCCGTATGGGTGTCGATCACATATCCGCAGTCCTTCCAGATGCGGCGGATCGTCTCCGCGGTCTCCTGCTCCGAAGCGTAGTTTCCGTAAAATTCTCCCAGCGCTTCCTTCATCTGGCTGGTCACCGTATAAGAGCCGTCGCTGCCCAGCGCTTCCATCAGTTCGCGGGTCTTCTGGGCATCTTCTCCGGCGATCCGGTAGATCAGCCGTTCCAGATTACTGGAAATCAGAATATCCATGGACGGAGAGCTGGTAAGGATGAACTCCCGGTTCCGGTCGTACGTTCCGGTACGGAAGAAATCATAGAGTACTTTATTCTCATTGGACGCGCAGATCAGCTTTCCGATGGGAAGTCCCATATTTTTCGCGTAATATGCCGCGAGAATATTTCCGAAATTGCCGGTGGGCACCACCACATTGACAACATCCTTCGGCGCGATCTCACCGTTTTTCACCAGCTTTGCGTAGGCGTAAACGTAATATACGATCTGCGGCACCAGACGGCCGATATTGATGGAGTTGGCAGAGGAGAACTGGAATCCTGCCGCCGCCAGCTCTTCTTTCATTTTCTCATCACCGAAAATCTTTTTGACACCAGTCTGAGCATCGTCAAAGTTGCCCCGGATGGACACCACATAGGTGTTGGAGCCCCTCTGAGTCACCATCTGTTTCTCCTGAATGGGGCTGACGCCGTCTTTGGGATAAAACACGATGATCCTGGTTCCCGGCACATCCGCGAAGCCTGCCATGGCTGCCTTTCCCGTATCTCCGGAGGTGGCGGTGAGAATCACGATCTCATTTTTCACCTGATTTTTGGCAGCAGCTGTGGTGAGCAGATGGGGAAGAATGGACAGAGCCATATCTTTGAAAGCAATGGTAGCCCCATGAAACAGTTCCAGGAAATACGCGCCCTCCGCTTTTGCCAGAGGCGCAATCTCCTCCGTGTCAAACTTGCTGTCGTAGGCGCGGCTGATGCACCGGCGCAGCTCCTCCTCGGTAAAGTCCGTGAAAAACCGGCTCATTACCTGGTAAGCCACTTCCTGATAGGACATATCCGCCAGTTCCTCCACAGGGATATCCAGTGCGGGAATCCGGGTGGGTACATAAAGGCCTCCGTCCTCCGACAGGCCCTTCAGGATCGCCTGGGATGCCGTCACTGTGCCGCTGGTTCCTCTGGTACTTCTGTATAATACTTCCATGGATCATACCTCTCTCACATTCGTTTGCTTTTGTGTTGTAAATCACTATAGTTCCTGATTATAACACAGCTCCTTTTTCATGACAAGTACGGCACGGGAGTTACTTATAAAAACTGTGTCCTCCATGATCAAACAAATGGGTCAACGTCTCGTCAAACCAGGCAATGTTATCCGTGTCCGCCTGATCTTTGGCGATAAAATACAAAGCTCCCTGGGAAAGATCTTCCCCGTCAATGGCCCGGTTCACCGCCTCCCTGGTGGTGTTGGAAATGGTCACCGAATGGATTCTTCCGTCTTCCGTGGGGGAAAACTGAGAGCTTCCGCCCGCTTTCTGCCAGATAACCGATGTCACGTCATCGGGGAAATTCTCATCCTCCACACGGTTCAGAATCACGTTGGCCACCATAATACGGCCTTCCACATCTTCGCCGCCGGCCTCCGCCTCCACCACTGCCAGAAGGTTCTCATAATCGTTGTCCGTCATACTGGTGGCCGATGCCAGGCTCCAGGACTGATTGTCCAGCTGGTTTACCGTCTGCACCAGCTCCTGGCCCACATCCAGCCGGGATACCACTTCTCTGGTAATCTTCCGCTGTCCCACCAGAACCACCTCACAGCTGGTTCCCATGGCCCGGTAATCTCTGGTCAGTCCCCTGGTGGAAAGAACGCCCTCAATTACGCCTTCCATCCCCAGAGGCACCTGCCCGTCAGGGTCAGGGTCGTCGTCCCCCTGGTCCTCTTCCTGTTCATTTCCAGCGCCGCCCGAATCCGCCGTCTGGGATTGCCGCGTGCCGGTCGCGTGATGTACAGCCAGAACACCAACTCCGGTCAGAACGACGGCGGCAGTTCCAGCTGCCGCCGCGATACAAACCATCTTTTTCTGTCGTACAACCCGGGTCACAAGAGCCTGAACAAACTTCCAGATAATATTCAGTCTCTCCATATTTCTTCCTTTTCTTCTCTTTTCAAATCTTCAAGAACATCAGATTCTGCAAATTACTTGATTTGAATTATAGATAGTTCATGGGACAAAGTCAAGAGACGGGCCGAATTTTGGGCTATTTTCACGAATTATCCTCCACTTTTTCATGAAAAATGTCCCTTTTTTGGGTCTTGATTCACCACTTTCTTTACTTTTTCTTTTCGGGGATTTTAAATTGCGGAGTGTAGAACTGCTTTGTATTGTCGCAAGAAAGAATCCTGCTTTGCAGGATTCTCCGCCTGCGGCGGGTCGCGCAAGCGACATCTTCCATTCCGCCGCAGTGCGATCCTCGCGGAGCGTTTTTATGTCATAGGAAAGCAATTTCCTATGACATAAAAAACCGGGTGCGGCATACACCGCACCCGGAAAGTCCGTCAGAATCAGATCTGCGGTCCGGCAGCAACCAGAGCTTTTCCAGCCTCGTTGCCTTCGTATTTTGCGAAGTTCTTGATGAATCTTCCCGCCAGGTCTTTTGCCTTGGTCTCCCACTCGGAAGCGTCGGCATAGGTGTCGCGGGGATCCAGAATGTTGGTGTCCACACCCGGAAGCTCTGTGGGAACTTCAATGTTGAAGTACGGGATCT
>DVON01000204.1 GCA_018713585.1 Candidatus Pullilachnospira stercoravium
TCAAATACATTTCATGATAATTCTACTTAATAAATCCCTTTATAATACGAATTTCCCTGTCGTTCAAGATTCCTCTGTTCGGCAATATCGTATCCCCCTTTTCCCTTATCCGGACGATTCAAATTCAAAACACGGTATCCTTCCACACACTTTGTAAAAGCATAACCATTAACAATCATATCAGCCTCATCCGCCACTTTCCTCTTGTCAATCATTCTCTATTCTCACCGCCTTAATCTGAGACAAAAACTCCTCGGGATCAAAGTACAAATTTCTCAAAATCGGAGTCAGATCAATATATTCTTCCTCCTGTTTATTGTTATGACTATACTTCGCCATTACCACAAGATATCCATGATCCCACTCTTTTACTTTTGTGTACTTTTCCAATGAAAATGGCGCCTTAAACCGGATCCTGTGCCTGCCGAACTGAAATACTGTAAAATCCTTTTCCCTGCTTAAAACCGCTACATTATTTGCAGTCATACTCTCACCACCTTCAATACCAGTATAACATATCTGCGAATAATTATCGCATGTAATAAACGATTTTTATCGCCGACATCTTGCAAAAACTGCATCAGTTATGTATCAACCGATCCACTTTCGCTTCTCACTGTCCTGTTAATTTCCGAAATACCCTGTATTGTACAAGATTCTGATGGTGTCTTTTAACTAAAATCAAGGGTTTCCGATGATGTAAAATGTCGGAAACCCTTGATTCATGATATTGGAAAGTTCGCCATGCGTAGCTTTCCATTGTTTAACACTATTTCTTAGAACTTGCCAGCCTTAGCAGCTTCCTCAACAGCAACAGCCACAGCTACAGTCATACCAACCATGGGGTTGTTTCCTGCGCCGATCAGGCCCATCATCTCTACGTGAGCCGGAACGGAGGAGGATCCTGCGAACTGTGCGTCGGAGTGCATACGGCCCAGAGTATCGGTCATTCCGTAGGAAGCCGGTCCTGCTGCCATGTTGTCCGGATGCAGAGTACGTCCGGTACCGCCGCCGGATGCAACGGAGAAGTATTTCTTTCCTGCCTCGATACGCTCTTTCTTGTAGGTACCTGCCACCGGATGCTGGAAACGGGTGGGGTTGGTGGAGTTTCCGGTGATGGAAACGTCAACGTCCTCTTTCCACATGATGGCAACACCCTCACGAACATCGTTGGCGCCGTAGCAGTTTACTTTCGCGCGAAGTCCTGTGGAGTAGGGTTTCCGGAATACTTCTTTCAGCTCTCCGGTGTAGTAGTCATACTGAGTCTCAACATATGTAAATCCGTTGATACGCGCGATAATCTGTGCAGCGTCTTTTCCCAGACCGTTCAGGATTACACGCAGGGGCTCTTTACGAACTTTGTTGGCCTTCTCAGCGATACCGATGGCTCCCTCAGCGGCAGCGAAGGACTCGTGGCCAGCCAGGAATGCGAAGCACTTGGTATCCTCTTCCAGAAGCATCTTGCCCAGGTTTCCATGGCCCAGACCTACTTTACGCTGGTCAGCAACAGAACCCGGAATACAGAAGGACTGAAGGCCCTCTCCGATGGCTGCTGCAGCGTCTGCGGCTCTTCTGCAGCCTTTCTTGATGGCGATGGCTGCGCCTGTAATATAAGCCCAGCATGCGTTCTCAAAACAGATGGGCTGGATGCCTTTGATCATGTCGTAAACTTCCAGGCCTGCATCTTTGGTGATCTTCTCTGCTTCTTCCAGAGACGCGATTCCGTAGCTGTTCAGAACCTCGTTGATCTTATCAATTCTTCTCTCATATGATTCAAATAAAGCCATTCTTTTATACCTCCTCGATTACTCTTTTCTCGGGTCAATGATTTTCGCTGCATCAGCTACGCGGCCATACTGACCTTTTGCTTTCTCCCATGCAGTGGTGGGATCATCGCCTTTTTTGATGAAGTCTGTCATCTTGCCCAGGTTTACGAACTGGTATCCGATGATGCAGCCTTCCTCATCCAGAGCAATACCGGTTACATAGCCCTCTGCCATCTCCAGATAGCGGGGTCCTTTTTTCAGTGTACCGTACATGGTACCAACCTGAGATCTCAGTCCTTTTCCCAGATCCTCCAGTCCTGCGCCTACCGGCAGTCCGTCCTCGGAGAATGCGCTCTGGCTGCGGCCGTATACGATCTGCAGGAACAGCTCTCTCATGGCGGTGTTGATGGCGTCACATACCAGGTCGGTGTTTAAAGCCTCGAGAAGGGTTCTTCCCGGAAGAATCTCCGCTGCCATAGCTGCGGAATGGGTCATTCCAGAACATCCGATAGTCTCAACCAGCGCCTCCTGAATGATACCCTCTTTGATATTCAGGGTCAGCTTGCAGGTACCCTGCTGCGGTGCACACCAGCCTACCCCGTGTGTCAGACCGGAGATATCCTTGATCTCTTTTGCCTGAACCCATTTTGCTTCTTCCGGAATCGGGGCTGCGCCATGGGCAACACCCTGTGTCACCGGGCACATCATTTCTACTTCGTGCGAATAAATCATGTTAAGACTCCTTTCAAACTTGAAATACTTTTTTGAGATGTCGCATCTCCCGTGGCCAGCGATCTGTCAGACGCCGAAACAGGCGGAGAAGACCTGTCCACATTTCATAACTATTTTCGCATAATCCGGCAGATTAGTCCAGAAAAAAATGTGATTTTGCGAAACTTTTTGTTACAATCCGCCCGCCCCTCTCCCGCGGGGTGCTGTGTCAAAACCGCATCTGGTATACCGGCCCTGTCTGTGCTATAATCGAAAAAACATTTACAGAAAGGAATTTCCTATGGATTCTTCAAAAAAATGGCGCTGCCTTTCCGGCAGCACCCTGAAATTGATCGCTCTGGCGGTGATGGCGGTGGATCACTTTGCCGCCAGCATCCTGTATTACAATATCCTGCTTCCCGCCGCCCCGCTGTCGCCGGATATGCCCCAGTGGGACATTTACCGCCTGTATGAGGCCATGCGCTTTGTGGGAAGAATCGCCTGGCCCATCTTTGCCTTTCTGATGGTGGAAGGCTTCTTCTATACTTCCAGCCGGAAGAGATACGCCCTCCGGCTGCTCGCCTTCGCCGCGCTGTCGGAAATCCCCTTCGATCTGGCCCTGGGGGACAGTCTTTGGGACTTCAGCCACCAGAATATCTTTTTTACGCTCCTGATCGGATTTTGTGTCCTCTGGGTCATGGAACGGGTGAAGGGGACGCCGGGATTTCTCTTTCTCCAGACGGCGGCGGTTTTCGCCGGCTGCCTGATCGCCTGGGTCCTGCATACAGACTATGACTGGCGGGGCGTGATCCTGATTGTGGTCCTGTATATTTTCCGGCCCAACCGCTTTCTGATGACAGCCGCCGGATGCGTCAGCCTTCTGTGGGAAGCGCCCGCCTGCCTGGCGTTTATCCCCATCAACCTCTACAATGGGAAACGGGGATTTTCCATGAAATACTTCTTTTACCTGTTCTATCCCGTCCATCTCCTTGTACTGGGGCTTCTGCGGCATCTGGCGCTGTAAAAACCGGAAATTCCCGCCAGACAGGGGATCCGGCATTTACTGTTCCATCCTGACAAAGCTGGCCGATCCTGCCCACGCCAGCAGCACGGCCAGAATCAGCAGGTAAAGACTTCCGGCAAGAAGTCCAGGAGCGATACCTGCAAGAGTCGTCACCAAAATGGCAATCGGGAGAGCCACCAAAATCACCAGCCATGCGATAATCATATGAAGGCTGCGCAGCAGCGTATCTCCCACAACATTTCCCAGCAGATACCGGCAGACAGTGTTGGAATACAGAAATACCGCGTTCATGCACACCTGCATCACCAGATAAACCGGCAGATACCACCAGGAAATCCGCATACCGATCATGGCAGGCACCACAAACAGCAGGCCATGAACGGCCGCCCGGATATGATCGATCACTGTGGCATACCACATCTTTTTAAATCCGCTGTCCGGAATCAGAAATACATAAGGATTTTCCAGTTCTTTTGCCCAGCGGGTTTTATATCCGCTGAAGATAAAGCCCAGATACATCAAAATTCCGGGTATCAGATAATGCCGCCACACAGCGCTCTGCATCGCGTCCCCTTCCCGCATGGTCAGCCATCCGGTCAGCAGCCCTCCAGCCAGAAATACCAGCGTGACAAATCCGAAAATGAAGAACCTCTCCTTTTTGTATTCCAGCAGCTGCCGGTAAAAAATGGCGCTGGCGCCGCCGCCCCGGTACTCCACCCGGGCCGTCTTGTACTTTTTCTTTTTTCCCACGAAGGCCACTTCCCCGGTTTTATTTCTCCGCTGGGCCTCCTGATAATCGTCCGCGAATTTCTCCGCATCCTCATAATACTGGCCGGTGCACCGCATCCGCGCTGCCATCGCCACCAGAAGCAGGAAAGAGACCGCGTAAAGGACGGTTCCGATCACAGTTACAGCCGATGGCCCCAGCACGATCAGCTTCATCACGGCCAGCGACCAGCCGATGATGGGCACCAGGCACAGCCAGGGACTGTCCAGATACTGGAAGACCACATCCCACCGGAATCCTTCCCGGTACAGAAGGAAAAGAGCGATGGCCACAAAGCAGGCCAGAAGTCCGTACATGGCCCAGCCAAAGATGCGGACAGCCCCCTTTCCCAGCCGCTCATTTCCGTAAAGCAGCAGTACAATGGAAGCCTCCAGGACACTTTCCGCCGCCACACAGACCAGAAAATACAGCGCCATTTTCCAGGCAGCCACATGGAACCAGAAAATACCCACCGGCACCATCACGGCCCCGAACACCAGCGACAGCTGCAGGGTCTTTCCGTACGCGTACAGAAGATTCCCTTTGGGACTCAAAGGGGAGCCAAACAGAAAATGCACGTCCGCCGGAAGGAAAATCAGCCCTTTCCGTCTGGCATAGGAGGCAAAATTGGCAGGGCTCAGATAAATGGTAAACGCGCACAGCACGCGGCTGAGATTTTCCGGCGTGCCGAAGCCTCCCTCCCGGATCCAGCCTTGCAGCATCACAATCAGCCAGGCAAAATAAGCGATGATGAAAATGGTATAGATCAGAGAAGCCGGCTTTTTGATCAGCTTCCGGATCCGGTTGATCCACATTTTCCGATAGAGAAACAGATATGCGTTCATAGGCTATTCCTCCGTCTTTCTTCCGGAACCGAACAGTTTCTTTCCGGTGGCCGTACGTTTTTTCTTTTCTTCCCGGGAGAATGACTCTTCCTGCCCAGACTGGCTTTCCTCCTGGGCCTTCCACTTCTCCGTCACCTTGAAGAACAGATCATCCAGATCCTGTCCGGAAGCCTGCTCCCGGTTAAATCCGGCGATGATCTTCGCCTTTTCCATCACAAACACATAATCCCACAGTTCCTGCACCATCTCCAGCATATGGGTACTGATCAGCACAGTGGTTCCCTGGTTTCTCAGCTCCTGCACCACCGTCTTCAGCTCCTTGATGGCCTGGGGATCCAGGCCCACCATGGGTTCATCCAGAAGGATGACCCGGGGACGGATCAAAAGCGCGCAGCAGATGCTCACCTTCTGCATCATACCTTTGGACAGCTCATCGCCCAGTTTGTCCCGCTTATCCCACAGTTCAAACCGCTCAAGAAGCGCCTGCACTTCCTCGTCACCGGCCGTAAGCCGGTAGGCCCTGCGGATAAATTCCATATGTTCTTCCACCGTCAGGGCATTGTACA
Source organism: Candidatus Pullilachnospira stercoravium (assembly GCA_018713585.1). Taxonomy (GTDB): domain Bacteria; phylum Bacillota; class Clostridia; order Lachnospirales; family Lachnospiraceae; genus Pullilachnospira; species Pullilachnospira stercoravium. The sequence continues at coordinate 5,679 of DVON01000204.1, forward strand.
TGGCGGGGATCTCCGGCACATAGGCAAACATGGCCCTGGCCTCCCGCTGTCTGGCGTCGATGCCCTGGATGGCGATGGTCCCTTTATATTTCAGCAGACCGGCAATACTCTTGATGATGGTGGATTTTCCCGCGCCGTTGGGCCCCAAAAGCACGCCCACCGCCCCGTCGGGGATGGAGAAGGATACCTGGTCGGCCGCCAGGGTTTTCCCGTAATATTTGGTAACATTCGTCAATTCCAGCATATGTTCTCTCCTGTCTTTTTTATTTCCGCCGGCAGCAGGCCAGGCGGATCTGTCGGCACATCCACTGCCACAGAAAAGCAATTTTCCGGGACAATGAAAACAGATATGCCGGAAAAGGTCTCCCAGGATCTTTTCCGGCATACGCTTCTCTCCACTCTATTTTACACGATTTCGTCCGTAATTTTCTTTACAATTTCCTGTCGGTTTTTGAAAATGCTCTTTTCGGGAACCACTCCTCTGACACAGGAGAGGGGATAAATATTGGACTCGCGGCCCACCACGGTGCCCGGATTCAGCACGGAATTGCAGCCCACTTCCACGCAGTCGCCAAGCATGGCGCCGAATTTCTTCATGCCTGTCTCAATATCGTAGTCCTCCCCGTGAACCACCACCAGTTTTTTGTCGGACTTCACGTTGGAGGTGATGGAACCGGCGCCCATATGGGCCTTATAGCCCAGAATGGAATCGCCCACATAATTGTAATGGGGCACCTGTACCTTGTTGAACAGGATCACATTCTTTAACTCCGTGGAATTTCCCACCACAGCGCCTTCGCCCACGATGGCGCTTCCTCTGATGAACGCGCACTGACGGATTTCCGCGTCCTTGCCGATAATGCAGGGACCGCTGATGGCCGCTGTGGGAGCGATTTTGGCGGATTTTGCCACCCAGATATCCTCTCCCACCTGGTTATACTCCTCCGGACTCAGCGTTTTTCCCAGACGGACGATGAAATCCTTGATCAGCGGCAGCACCTCCCAGGGATACGTCTTTCCCTCAAAGATCTCCGCGGCGATGGTCTCGCCAAGATTGTACAGATTCTGAATGGTGATTGCTTCTTTGCCCATTTATGATTCCTCCTTTTCTTTTCTCGTTTTCTTCCTGTAATTGTCCGCGATTCTGTCGTACGTGGCGCGGAGCGCATATTGATTATTCAGTTTCATGACCCCGCTGGTGCGGACCCGGATAAAATGCTCCAGCTTATCCATATATTCCCGGGAGCTGATGCTCCCCTCCGCCACATAGGTGAGTCCCTTCTCCCAGCTGGCCGTCAGCTCCGGGTTCAGCAGGGAACGGATGGAGGCGTTCACCACCTCGTATACCATCTCTCCTAACTGGGTGGGGGTGATGATCTGGGTCTTTTTGTTGAGGGCGATGTATTTGATATTCACCAGCTTTTTCAGGATTTCCGCCCGGGTGGCGCTGGTGCCGATGCCGCTGCCCTTGATCTGGGCCCGCAGCTCCTCGTCCTCAATCAGCTGGCCGGCATTTTCCATGGCCAGAATCATCGTACCGGAATTGTACCGCTTGGGCGGGGAGGTTTCTCCCTCCTTGATCAGAAAGTCCTCCACCGGAACCTGCACGCCCCGGCGCAGCTTCTGAAGGATTTCCAGAAACTCCCGGTCGCAGACCAGATCCTCCGTCTTATCCTCCGCGTCCTTCTCCGGCTCCTCCTTTTTTCTGGCGGAGGGAACCTGGGCCACCTTCAGATAGCCTTCCTCCACCAGCACCCGGAAGCTGGCAAACAGCCGTTCCTCCTTCACCGCCGCCGTCAGGCTCACCTTCTGGTAAACCGCCGGGGGATAAAAAATGCCGAGAAATCTGCGGACGATCACCTGATATACCTTCCTTGCCATCTCCGAAGTTCTGGACAGGGCGGCCAGCCCCTGCCCGGTGGGAATGATGGCATAGTGGTCGGTGATCTGCTTGTCGTTGACGTATCTGGTCTTCCCGATGGACTTCCAGCTGCCAAGGGCAAGCGCCTCCCCGGCAAACTCTCCCAGCCCGGGCAGCCGGGTAAGCCCCTTCAGATTTCCGGAAATCTCCCGGGCCACCGCCGAGGACAGTACCCGGGCATCCGTTCTGGGATAGGTAACCAGCTTTTTCTCATACAGTTCCTGCACCATCCGGAGCGTCTCGTCCGGACTGATCTTGAACATCCGGGAACAATCGTTCTGAAGCTCCGCCAGGTTATAGAGAAGGGGCGGATTTTTCTTTTCCTTTTTCTTCTCAATTTTCTCCAGCACCGCCTGCCTGCCTTCACTTCCCCCATCGGAAGGCAGGGAAGCCTCCCGCAGGTACTCCATCAGGGCTTCGGCGTCCTCTTTCTTCTTGAATCCGTTTTCCTTATACAGAAGGGGTGACTGGAAATAGCGGCTACCTTCCACCGCCTTCCATTCCCCCTCAAAGGGACGTCCCTCCAGCGAGAATTTTCCCAGCACCCGGTAAAAGGGAGTTTTCACAAATTCCCGGATCTCCCGCTCCCGCCTCACCACCATGCCCAGCACACAGGTCATCACCCGTCCCACGGAAATGGCCTGGTATTTGCTGCCCAGATAGCTGGAAACGCTGTTGCCGTACCGAAGCGTCAGAAGCCTGGAGAAATTGATGCCCATCAGGTAATCCTCCTTGGCCCGCAGGTAGGCGGATTCCCCCAGGTTATCGTAGGCGGAAAGATCCTTTGCCTCCCGGATTCCCCGGAGGATTTCCTCCTCCGTCTGGGAGTCGATCCAGACCCGCTTCTGTTCCTTCCCCTTCACGCCGGCCATCATGGCCACCAGGCGGTAAATATATTCTCCCTCCCGTCCGGAGTCGGTGCAGACGTAGATGGTGGTCACATCCGGCCTGTTGAGAAGGCTGCTGACGATATCAAACTGCTTTTTCACCGCCGGAATCACCTCATACTTAAATTCTCCCGGCAGAAAGGGCAGGGTCTCCAGACTCCACCTTTTATATTTTATGTCGTAAACCTCCGGATAACTCATGGTAACCAGATGGCCCACGCACCAGGTGATGATGGTATTCTGTCCTTCCAGATACCCGTCCCGCCGGGCGGGGGAAAGCTTCAGCGCTTTGGCAAATTCCTGGGCCACGCTGGGCTTCTCCGCAATAAATAACGATTTTGTCATACTCATCCTCCGATACCGGACATGGGACGCTTCTCCCAGCCGTCCCCTTCCTGTGCCTCGCCAAAGGCGTGGCAGGCCGGTTTCATCCTGATCGCCTCCTCCACCGCCTGCAGCAGCTCTTCCCGGGAAGCTCCCTTTCTAAGAAGCCCCGCCAGATCCAGACCGGCCTCGTACTGGAGGCAGGTTTTCAGCCATCCGTCTGCCGTCAGGCGGATCCTGCTGCAGCGGTCGCAGAACTTGTGGCTGACGGCGCTGATCCAGCCGATATTCCCCAAAAATCCCTCCGGGCGCCGGTAGACGGCCGGGCCGCTGCCTGCAGGGCCCGGAGACAAAAGCAGAGGGCCGAAGGCTGCCTCAAGCCGCTTTAGTACCTCTTCTTCCCGTATTCCTTCCGTATAAGCCCCGCGTCCCACCGGCATCATCTCAATAAAACGCACATGAACGGGATAACGGGCCGCCAGCGCCGCCAGCGGAACCAGCTGGTCCTCGTTGACTCCCTTCATGGGCACCACGTTCACCTTCACCGTCAGACGGTCCGAAAAGGAGACCGCAGCCTGAAATCCCTCCCAGGCCTTCTCCCACAGATCCCGCCCGGCAATTTTCCGGTAGCAGTCCCTCTCCAGGGCATTCAGGCTGATATTTACGCCGGAAATCCCCGCCTCCAAAAGGGACGGCAGCTTCCCGGCCAGCAGCACTCCGTTGGTGGTCAGGCTCACCCGCCGGACCCCCTCCATGGCCGCGATGCTGCCCGCCAGCTCCTCCAGATTTTCCCGAAGGAGAGGCTCGCCGCCTGTAAGGCGGATATCCCGGATCCCCATCCGCACCAGCAGTTCCACGATCCGCAGCAGCTCTTCATCGGCCAGCAGACGTTCCCGGGGCAGCCAGCGGGGACACTCCTCCGGCATACAGTAGCTGCAGCGCAGATTGCACCGGTCTGTCAGCGAAACTCTCAGATAATCAATGGTTCTACCCTGTCCGTCGCGCATACTCACTCCACCAGCAGGCAAACGTCCTGCCTCTCTTCCACTTTTCCGATCACCGCCGCCGGATATGCTCCCTTGGACAGCCGGCGGCAAAATTCCTCCGCTTCCCCCTCCGGCACAGCAAAAAGCAGGCCGCCGGAGGTCTGCGGATCAAACAGCAGATCCTGCATCCATTCCTCCACCCGGTGCATCCGGATCCGGGCGCCCACAAATTCCCTGTTCCGGTAAGCGCCCACCGGCACCAGTCCCATGGAGGCATATTCTTCTGCCCAGCAAAGCACCGGAATCCGCTCCGCCTTCAGGCGGATGGTCACCTGGCTGCCTTCAGCCATCTCCAGCGCATGGCCCAGAAGGCCGAATCCGGTGATGTCCGTGCAGGCATGTACCGTAAACCCGCATGCCACATCCCGGGCATACCGGTTCAGGGTGGTCATCACCTGCAGCACCGACCGGGCCGCCTCCGGGGAGGCCAGCCTGGCCTTCACCGCCGTATTGATCACGCCCACGCCCAGAGGCTTTGTCAGCACCAGCACGTCGCCGGGACGGGCGCTGCAGTTTTTCCAGATCCTGTCCGGATGGACAAAGCCGCTGACACTGAGGCCGTATTTCGGCGTTTTATCCCGGATCGTATGGCCCCCGGCCATCACGGCCCCGGCCTCCAGGATCTTGGAAGCTCCGCCCTCCAGAATCTTCTTCAGGATTCCCGTATCCAGACCGGAGGGAAACGCCGCGATGTTCAGCGCCACCTTCGGCTCTCCGCCCATGGCGTAAATATCGCTGAGCGCATTGGCGGCGGCCACCTGCCCGAAATCCCAGGGATCATCCACCATGGGCGGGAAGAAATCCAGCGTCTGAATCATGGCCACCTGGTCATTGATCCGGTAAATAGCCCCGTCATCGGAGGTTTCCGCTCCCACCAGAAGATTGTCATCCGACCCCCGGCCGATTCCTTCCAGCACCCCTGCCAGCAGCCTGGGCTCCAGCTTCGCGGCGCATCCGCAGGAATCCGCCAGCTCCGTAAGCCTGATTTCATTCTCAAAGGGAAGTTCCATATTCTCATCCATCCTGTGTCTCACTCCTCCCATCCGTCCCGTCCGCCGTATTGGGTCCGGTTCCTGCGGCTATTATACCCGTTTTTCTCCCATAATGCAAACAGGGCAAATCTTCCCCGCCGGGCTTATCGCTCATCTCGCAGCGTTGCTGTTCGATGAAACTTGCCCTTCGAATATCCGCCCGTGCAAGCACGGCGGATACTCTCCGGGCTTATCGCAGAAAATTACCCCCGGGAAACTTTCCCGGGGGCAGAAAACTTTCAGATTCACAAAACGTGCCGTATCTTATTTTGCTGTGATATATCCCTTGGCTTTCAGGGTCTCCGCGCAGAGAACAGCTCCGCCCGCGGCGCCCCGCACGGTGTTGTGGGACAGGCCCACAAACTTCCAGTCGTATACGGTGTCCTCTCTGAGGCGGCCTACGCTGACGCCCATGCCACGCTCATAGTCCACATCCAGACGTACCTGGGGACGGTCATCCTCCTCCAGATACTGGATAAACTGCTTGGGCGCGCTGGGAAGCGCAAGCTCCTGGGGCAGTCCTTTGTAGTTCACCAGTTTCTCAATCAGCTGCTCTTTGGTAACCTTTTTGCGGAATTTCACAAATACCGCGGCGGTGTGGCCGTTCAGCACCGGCACACGGATGCACTGGCAGGTGATCACCGGCTCCTTGGCCTTCACAATCACGCCATCCTCAATATGGCCCCAGATCCGCAGCGGCTCCTGCTCGCTCTTCTCTTCCTCTCCGCCGATGTAGGGGATGATGTTGCCATCCATCTCAGGCCAGTCCTTGAAGGTCTTTCCGGCTCCGGAAATGGCCTGATAGGTGGTAGCCACCACCTCGTAGGGCTCAAATTCCTTCCAGGCAGTCAGCACCGGCGCGTAGCTCTGAATGGAACAGTTGGGCTTCACGGCGATGAATCCTCTGGTGGTCCCCAGACGCTTTTTCTGGAATTCGATCACGTCAAAGTGCTCCGGATTGATCTCCGGCACCACCATGGGCACATCCGGCGTCCATCTGTGGGCGCTGTTGTTGGAAACCACCGGGGTCTCCGTCTTCGCGTACGCTTCCTCGATGGCACGGATCTCATCCTTGCTCATGTCAACGGCAGAGAACACAAAGTCCACAGTGGAAGCCACCCGCTCCACCTCGTTTACGTTCATAACCACCAGCTTCTTCACGGCTTCCGGCATGGGAGTGTCCATCTTCCAGCGGCCTCCCACAGCCTCCTCGTACGTCTTTCCCGCACTTCTGGGGCTGGCAGCCACCGTGACAACTTCAAACCAGGGATGGTTTTCCAGAAGAGAGATAAATCTCTGTCCCACCATACCTGTCGCTCCTAAAATACCAACTTTCAGCTTCTCGCTCATTTTTCCACTCACTCCTCATCTCATTTCCTGCATCCGGACAGCCGCCGCAGGCTTTTTCTGCCGCAGCCGCTGTACCCGCCGCGCGAAGGCGGCCGGTTTTGTGTTTCTGCTGCGTACATTTGTTTTTCATGGGTACTATACTATAACAATCCGGAAAAAATTGCAACTATTTTTTTGAAATTTAAAACACTTTCAGTTTTCCATCAGATACCGGCGGTTCTCCGCAACAGCCGCTTCCATGACCCCGGGAGCGCCCTTTGTGGTGCGTTTCTCCACACAGGTTCTGATACTGATGGCATTATAGATATCATCCTGAAAAACAGGGCTGATCTTCTGATACTCCTCAAGGCTCATCTGATCCAGGGAAATTCCTTTTTCCAGGCAGTAAAGCACCAGCTGTCCCACGATGCCGTGGGCATCCCGGAAAGGAACTCCGTGATTCACCAGATAATCTGCCGCGTCCGTGGCATTGGTAAAACCGTGTTTGGCGCTGTTCTCCATCACATCGCTGCGGAATTTCATGGTGGCCAGCATGCCGTCGAAAAGCGCCAGGCAGCCCTTTACCGTGTCAATGGCGTCAAAGGTCAGTTCCTTGTCCTCCTGCATGTCCTTATTATAGGCCAGCGGCAGTCCCTTCATGGTGGTGAGAATGGAAATCAGCGCGCCGTAAACCCGGCCGGTCTTCCCCCGCACCAGCTCGGCGATATCCGGATTCTTCTTCTGGGGCATGATACTGCTGCCTGTGCTGTAGGCATCGTCGATCTCCACAAACTGATACTCATTGGAATTCCAGATGATGACCTCCTCAGAAAAACGGGAAAGGTGCATCATAATGGTGGACAGGGCAGACAGCAGCTCGATCACATAATCCCGGTCCGCCACCGAATCCATACTGTTTCTGGTAGCCCCGTCAAAATTCAGAAGCTCCGCCGAATATTCCCGATCCAATGGATAGGTGGTTCCGGCCAAAGCCCCGCTTCCCAGCGGACACAGGTTCATCCTGCGGGCAATATCCGCCAGCCGCTCCCGGTCTCTGCGGAACATCTCAAAATAAGCGCCCATATGGTGGGCCAGCGTGATGGGCTGCGCCTTCTGCAGATGAGTAAAGCCCGGCATATATGTATGAAGATTCTCCTCCATAATGCGGTTCAGCGTCTCCAGAAGATGCTTCACCAGCTGATCCAGCTGTCCGATCTCGTCTCTCACATACAGCTTCATATCCAGCGCCACCTGATCGTTGCGGCTTCTGCCGGTGTGAAGCTTTTTTCCGGCATCTCCGATCCGGTCGATGAGATTGGCCTCCACAAAACTGTGGATGTCCTCATACTCTTCTGTGATTTTCAGTGTTCCGGCCTCCACATCCTTCACGATGCCTTGCAGCCCCGCGATGATGTCATCCCTTTCCTGCTCCGTCAGAATTCCCTGTTTCGCCAGCATGGTCACATGGGCGATGCTGCCCTGCACATCCTGTCTGAAAAACTTCTGGTCAAAACCGATGGAAGCATTGAAATTGTATACAAGCTGATCCGTCTCCTTGGTAAAACGGCCTCCCCATAACTGTGCCATAGTAATATCCTTTCTTTTTCAAAACCTGCCTGCACCCGATGCCCATGCGCCGTCATTTCGGCAATATCCTGCAGGCATATCCTCACAAAGTATTAACCGGATAAATTTTATCATCCCTCCGAAGAGAACGCAAGGAAAAATTCAGCCCTCCAGACCCCTTTCCCGCATGGAAAACACGCAGCCACAGTAATTCTGCCGGTACATTCCGTATTCCCTGGACAGCTGCGTGGAGCGCTGATACCCGTTTTTCTTTTTGAAATCCGAATTCAGATAAGCCACCTGATATTCCTTTGCCAGCGCTTCCCCGATCTCGTTGAGCTTCGCCGCGTTTTTCATGGGACTGATGGACAGCGTGGTGGTAAAAAAGTCAAATCCACCCTCCCTGGCCATCCGGGCCGCCTCTTCAAGCCGCAGCCGGTAGCAGGCAAAACACCGCTCGCCGCCCTCCCGGATGTTCTCCAGTCCCCGCACCGTCTCATAAAACCTGGCAGGCTCATAAACCCCTTCCCGGAAGGATATGGGATTCTTCGCCGGAAACACGGAAATAAAATGCTCCTGCTCCCGTACTCTCTTCCAGTATTCCTCCTCCGGATAAATATTGGGGTTATAATAAAATACCGTGATGGAAAAATATTCGGAGAGATACTCCAGCACATAACTGCTGCAGGGGGCACAGCAGCTGTGCAGAAAAAGAGAAGGCGTTCTGCCCTCTCTTCCGATCTGCTCCAGTGTCTTTTCCAGCTCTTTCTGATAATTTCTCACATTCGCCATACTCTTTTCCCGCTTTCTGACCGATACCGTTTTCCCCATTCTATCCTGTTTTCCCGGCAAAGTCAAATTCCCGGCATCCGGCAGGCCTGGCCGATGCGTTCGCCCATCCGCACCAACGTTTCATATCCGTCCCGGCTGTTTTCCAGCAAATCCCCGTCTATAGTCACCCTCCCCGGTTCCAGGAACACCACCACAGTGGAACCGCCAAATTCAAATCTCCCTTTTTCCTGGCCCCGCTTCACCGTGCCGGCTCCATCATAATTCACAATTTTCCCAACCAGCAACGCGCCCACCTCCATCATCAGCACCGTACCGAAACGACGGGTATGCAAAAGGCAGTATTCCCGTGTATTCTCCTTATAAACCGGCATCGCGTCGTTGGCTGCCGGATTTACCGTGTGAAATCCTCCCAAAATCCGTCTGGTGCCGGATCTGACCCCATCGTCCACATAGCAGAACCTGTGATAATCCTGCACCGTCAGCCGGAAAATCAGTGCCCACCCACCGGCAAACCGGCTGGCAAGTCTATGGCTTCTCAAAAGCTGACCGGCCGTATAAGAGGTATGTTTGATCAGGAAACGTCCCTGCTGTGTCACCGGACATACCAGCAGCCTTCCGTCACAGGGACTGATCAGCGTATCCTCCCCCCATGCCAGCGGCCGCATACCCGGCGCTGCTTTCCTGGTAAAAAAGTCGTTGAAGGAGGAATACGACCGAGCCTCCCATTCCCGCAAATCCAGTCCGTTTCTCTTCACAAATCCCGGAATCAGCAGCCGGGAAGCCCTGGTTTCCAGAAATCGTCCCCCCATCCTGGAGATCACTGGCCGGGCCAGAAGCCGGGCCGCCGTCCGCCCGGTTTTGCAGCCGTAAAGCTTTTCCAGGAAACGATCCTGTATTGTTGTCTCTTCCCAGCGGTTCCCATTTCTGTCCGCATACTTCATGATTTCTCCCTCCATTCCTCTGTCAAATACTTATGTACTTATCCATTTTCTCCGCCGGATTGCTAAAATACCCGGAAAATTTTCAGAAGAGCCAGGCTTACTGCCGCAATGAAAATGGCCAACGTCACATTTTTCGGCTTCGGTACCCGGATTCTGGTGACAAACAGAATTCCCACTGCCAGCATCGTAATATGCAACAGCAGACAGGCCTGCCGTTTCCAGAGGAGACCTGCCATGGCCGCCAGGGGAAGAATAATGGCAATAGAGGTGATGGGAAGGCCGCTGTAGCTGGTCCGCGCTTCCTTCGTCTTCTGCTGCCGTTTTTCTTCCATGACATTGAAATATCCCAGGCGGATCACGCCTCCGGTGGTATAAAGAATCAGAATCCCTATACCCAGAGCACTCTTCATACCCATACAGTAGGACCACAACGCAGGAAAAATGCCGAAGCTGACCACATCGCACAGGGAATCGATCTGTATGCCGAACCGTTTTTCCTCCTCCGTCCGGTCCTTTTTCGCTCTGGCCACCTTTCCGTCAAACATGTCGCACAGACCTGAAAATGCCAGGCACACCAGCGCAATCCGAAAATGGCCGTTGACCGTAAACAACATGCCGGACACCGCGCTGGCCAGGCTCAGATAAGTCAGTATTACCGTATAATTATAATAACCAATCACGCACATTCTCCATTTCTACTTTTTTTCTTTTTCCCCAACAGCAGATGAGCGGCAACCGTCATCAAAGCGCTGAGCAGCAGCTCCGTATAATAGCTGAGCCCCCGGGAAAGGATCATTCCCGGCAGCAGCAGAGCGGCGCCGAAAACAGGAGCGAAAATCACCAGAAACAATTTTTCTGAGATCCCCATGCCCCCGGGCAGCGGCAGCATGTCCACCGTAACGGAAATCACCGCGGTCAGAAGCAAAAGCTCATACAGTCCCGCGCCCTTCAGTCCGAAGGACCGGTAAACAAACCAGGTGACCGCGAACAGGGAAAGTCTCTGAAGAAATGTCAGGAAAAGCACCTTCAGAATCACCGGAAAATGTTTCTTCAGATAAACAGCCGTCTCCCGGTAAAGCTGCATGGAATGTTCCAGTTTTTCCAGCCACTTCTTTCGGTTTTTCATCAGTCCCATCCTTGCCAGCAAGGAACAGCCCGCGCAGAGCATCCGTTTCATCAACATCGGATGGAACACCAGCAGCAGCAGAATTCCCACACAGACCACATTCAGTCCCAGCCCCAGCCAGTAAACGGGAAGGATATCTTTCAGATACTTTTCCATAAATCCCCGGTCAAACAGCGGAAGATAGACACCGATCAGCACCAGTACCAGCTTATAGGTAATGGTCACGATCATCAGCACCAGGGTAGAGACCGGCAGCGGAACATTTTCCTTTTTCATGTAGACAATCTGCATAGGCTGTCCGCCGCTGGCGGAAGGTGTAATGCAGCTGAAGAAAAATCCCACGGAAGAGACCAGAAAGCATTTCCAGCGGGCCAGCGGAACCTTCAAAGTCCGCAGCAGGTAATGAATGATAAAAGATTCTCCCCAGATAAAAAACAGGACGCAAAGAACTGCAGGCAGCAGCCAGCGGATATCTGCCCGTCCGACACTTTCCCGCAATGCTTTAAGATCCTCTCCGCCGAATACTCCGTAAAAGGTCAGGCCGAATATCAGCAGCAGGAAAAGAATATTTCCTATCATCTTTTTTTTCGTCATATCGCAACACCCTTACAGATTCATTTGTCCGTCCGGGCGGTCAAAGCAGGGATTTTTAAGGCCCCTGCTGCCGCCCAGGCTCCCTCCGCCAGCAGAATCCCTCCGGCCACATCGGCCAGTACATGCTGCCGGACGGCCACTGTAGATACGCAGATCAGTATTGCCATAATACCGCAGCATACCCGGTACCACCGGGGAATTTCCTGCTGTCTCCGGAGGACGGCGAAACACAGCCAGCTGGCCAGGCAGTGAATGGAAGGAAACAGGTTTGTCGGCGGATCCATGCGGTAAACCAGTTCCAGCAGTCCGGACCATATCCCCTCCCCCAGATCCTGGGGACGGATGTTCGTGGTCGGAAAAACCAGAAATAATATCCCGCACACAGTCCAGGCCAGTAAATCCGCCCGGATAAAACGATAAGCCGTCTCCTTCCCCAAATGGCCGATCAGCAGAAAATTACCGATCCAGAATGGAAAAAACAGCAGATATATCAATGTGAACTCCGGCAGCAATGGAATCTGTCTTTCCAGCCCTCCGGTAAGATCCCAGTGATGCCAGCCCGCAGTCAGAAGCTGCGTTCCGGAATAGATTGTCGTATCATAAATCAGGCAGATCACTGCCGGCAGCAGATAGTACGCCGGCACAATCCTTCCGATCCGGTTTCTCATTCGTTGTTTCATGCAGCACTCCTTCTGTTATTTCTTTTCGGGCCATTATATAGAAAATGATGCACTGTGGCAAGACACTTCTGCAAATATTATGGATTCGTTAACGAAACTTAAGAATCGCAGGATTTCCTTAAGAAATTCTCCGCGCCCAAAATCTGGCACCGTTTTCCTTTTTTTACATAAAATAGGATATACCGAATGAGGAGGAACCCTTATGAAAAAGATTCTGGATGTGAGGGATGTGGGAATGGCCTACCATACGGTATCCGGCGAAATACCCGCCCTTTCCCATATCAGTTTTTCAGTGGAAGAAGGGGAATTTGTCTCTCTGGTGGGGCCCAGCGGCTGTGGCAAAAGCACTCTTCTGAACCTGATCGCCGGCCTTCTTGTGCCGGAGCAGGGATCCATTCTGATCCGGGGCGTCCCCCTGGAACAGTCTTCCCTGACCATCGGCTACATGCTGCAAAAAGATCATCTCTTTGAATGGAGAACCATTTACGAAAATGTAATTTTGGGACTTGAAATCCAAAAAAAGAAAACACCGGAGCATCTGGAACGGGTAAACCGGCTTCTCACCGAATATGGCCTGAAAGACTTCAGAGATGCCCGGCCCTCCCAGCTGTCCGGAGGTATGCGCCAGCGGGCGGCCCTGATCCGCACCCTGGCCCTGGATCCTTCTCTCCTGCTGCTGGACGAACCGTTTTCCGCGCTGGATTATCAAACCCGCCTCAACGTCAGCGATGATATCGGCGCTATCATAAAAAAAGAAAAGAAAACCGCCCTTCTGGTCACGCACGATATTTCTGAGGCCATCAGCATGTCTGACCGGGTGATTGTACTTTCCAAAAGCCCCGCCGTTATCCGCAGCGTTATTCCTGTTTTCCTGGAGATCCCCAACCGGACTCCCATGGCATCCAGGAACGCGCCGGAATTCAAAACGTATTTTAACCGGATCTGGAAGGAGCTGAACGATCATGAATGAATCTGCCGCCCAAAAGCGCTATCTGCGCCGCCGTCTGCGAAACAGACGGCTGATCCGCGTCATGCGGATACTGATACTTGTACTGTTTCTTGCATTATGGGAGCTGAGCGCCCGCCTGGGATGGATTGACTCCTTTATTTTCAGCAGCCCCTCCCAGCTGATCGCCACATTTTCCTCCATGACGCGTGATCAGAACCTTTCCGTCCATATCGGAGTCACGCTGCTGGAAACACTGGCCAGCTTTTTCCTGGTGATCGTGGCAGGCACCGGAATGGCCATCCTGCTGTGGTGCTGTCCGAAACTGTCGGACATTCTGGAACCTTACCTGGTGATGCTCAACAGCCTGCCCAAGTCGGCGCTGGCCCCTCTTCTCATTGTCTGGCTGGGCGCCAATATGCGGACCATCATTGTGGCAGGCATGTCAGTGGCTATCTTTGGCTCTGTCATCAGCCTGTACACGGGATTTCGGGAGACAGATCCGGATAAACTGAAGCTGATCTATTCTCTGGGCGGGAAAAAACGGGACACCTTGCTGAAAGTGGTGCTTCCCTCTTCCGTCCCGCTTCTGCTGGCCACCATGAAGGTAAATATCGGCCTTTGCCTGGTGGGCGTGGTGATCGGGGAATTCATCGGAGCCCGGCAGGGCCTGGGATATCTGATCATTTATTCCAGCCAGACCTTCAAGCTGGACTCCATGATTCTGTCAATTCTGATTCTCTGTGTCATCGCCATGGCGCTGTACGGAGCGGTAAGCCTGGCGGAGAAAAAATGTCTTCGGGGCCGCCCGTCCTGAGCCATGAACCGAAAAGTCAGGAAAAAACAGCCGCATCCGTGATGCTTCTCACGAATACGGCTGTTTTTTATTCCTCTTCTTTTTTGGCTCCGGGAATCACCTGTTCCTGGGCTTTGATGGTGTATCCGCATTTCTCACAGACCGCGTCCTCTACCACTCTGCCTCTGGAGGTATACACCTCGATCTCTTCTCCACACTGGGGGCACGCACGCTCCTCCAGCTGCCAGGTCTTTGCGCTGCCTTCGCAGCCATCCATTACTGCCATTTGAAAGTCCTCCTTTTACTGTTAAATTTTCTCCTATTATACCATATTTTCCGCAAAAATGTATAGTTTGAGAGTTAATCCGCCGCAGTTACGCCAAAAGACAGAATCGCCGCATTACTCCACTTCATTTCCCGGGAATCTGGGAATACCGTCGAATCCCACTTTCAGATCCTCGTCAGTGGGGATGTAATCGGTCATCTTGCCGTCATTGTATGCCTGGTAAGCATACATATCAAAATATCCGGTTCCTGTCAGGCCGAATACGATGGTCTTGGCCTCTCCGGTCTCCTTGCACTTCATGGCCTCATCGATGGCCACCTTGATGGCATGGGCGCTCTCCGGAGCCGGGAGAATTCCTTCCACCCGGGCAAACTGCTCCGCGGCGGCGAACACTGCGGTCTGCTCCACGGCTCTGGCCTCCATCAGCCCGTCATGGTACAGCTGGGACAGAACCGAACTCATACCGTGGTATCTCAGTCCGCCTGCATGGTTGGCGGAGGGAATAAAGCTGCTTCCCAGCGTGTACATCTTCTGAAGCGGCGTTACCATACCGGTGTCGCAGTAGTCATAAACAAACTTTCCTCTGGTAAGGCTGGGGCAGGACGCCGGCTCCACGGCGATAATC
>DVON01000019.1 GCA_018713585.1 Candidatus Pullilachnospira stercoravium
TGATAAATTCATTCCAGATCGTCACAAAACTGATCATGGAAACCGCCACCACTCCCGGAACAATCACAGGGAGGATAATCTTTGTGAGAAGCTGGAATCTGCTGCAGCCGTCAATCATGGCCGCTTCCTCCAGAGTAAACGGTACGGAATGAAGGTAGTTTAACAATACCATAACCGCAAAAGGCATCACAGACGGCAGATATAACAAAACAAGGCCCCAGAATTTGTCTACCATGCCTAATTTGGTGTACACGCTGAACAGCGGAATCAGATTTACCAGTCCCGGGATCAGCATGGGGCATACCACAAAGCTCATGAAAAATCCTTTTCCCGTAAAACTGTACCGGGAAAAAATGTAGGCCGCAAAGGTGGCAAAGAGCACACCCAGCACAGTACTGCAGGCGGCCAGGCCCAAGGTCACCAGAATACTCATGCCCAGATTCTGTTTTTCAAATACCCACTGATAATTCTCCAGCGTAAGGCTGCCGAAAAGCTTCGGCGGATAGGTAAAAATCTCGTCCTGGGGTTTCAGCGAGGTCAGCAGCCCCCATAAAAGCGGGAAAAGCATAAAGATGGAAATAAGAATCATATACAGCTGCTTTACGCCTCCCACTGCGGTCCGTCTCAAATTTCTGTGTTTTTTTCTCATCATCCCACCAACTTTCTGCTCTGCCTGTTTGCAATGAAATAGATAACCACCACCGCGATATTGATCACTGCCAGCGCCATGGAAATGGCGGAAGCATTGGTCAGATGGAAGTTGGCAAAGGCTTCTTTATACAGATACAATGCCAGCGTTTCCGTGCTCCGCAGCGGACCTCCGTTGGTGAGTACCAGGATCATTCCCGACTGGCTGATGAAATTGATCATATCCAGCAGCACAGTTACCAGGAGGATCGGGCTGAAAATAGGAAACGTGATATACCAGAACGCCTGCCATCCGGAACATCCGTCCAGCTTTGCCGCCTCCAGAAGATCTTTGGACACATTCTGAAGTCCTGCCAGCAAAAGAATTGTGGAATAGGCAAGCATTTTCCATACGGTCACGATAATCACGGCAATCATGGCCAGTTCAGGCTGTGTGATCAGATTGCTGGGCTTTAGTCCCAGCGGCTCAAACAGATAATTCAGGATACCGAAATCGGCATTCAGCAGCCATTTCCAGGAAAATCCCGCAACCACATCCGATACAATCCATGGAATAAACAGGATCGTCATATACAGGTTGGTGCCTTTGATTTTACTGTTCAGAACCAGCGCAGTCAGTACCCCCAGAATGATGACTGCCGCCGTGGCCGCCACCACAAAATAGCCGGTGTTGCGCATACTTTCCCAGAAATTCCCGTCCTTCAGGATCATCCGGAAATTATCCAGTCCCACAAACTCCATCTCTCCCGTAATCGGCGTCACCGTGTTCAGAGACAGGTAAAGGGTATAAGGAAACGGAAGATAAGAAAACAGCAGAAGAACCAGGCATACCGGGGCTACCAGAAAATAAGGCAATATAGATTTCTTTTTTGTATGAAACATAAGCGTCTCCTCCCGTCAGGAAACAGCGGCTGCGGATTTCTCCTTGCGAAGTCCCGCAGCCGTCTGCTATCTTCTATTCGCTGTAGTATTTTTCGTTAAAGGCATTCTGGGCTTCTTCCAGCAGGGCATCCAGGTCGGAACCCGGATCCAGACAATAGGTGGCCGATGCTACGGCAAGCTGTTCCAGTCCCTCCTGATAATAGGAGAAGGGATCCATACTTCTGCCGTTGGCGTTGATATTCTCAATAAAGGCCTTTTCCAGCTCACCGGCCATGATCTCCGGATCTTCCTGGGCCTCTTTGGTCACAGGCAGACCGCCTTCCACCTTGGAGTGATCAATCTGAACATCTTTTCCATAAAACCACTTGATGAACTCCCAGGCCAGTTCCGGCTGCTTAGACTTGCTGGGGATCGCCCAGGCCCAGCCATTGGTGAAAAATGGCCGTTCGCCACCCTCTTCCTTTGCAGGATACGGCACAAAGCCGAACTTGCTGATGTCGCCGCTTCCCGTCTCAATTCCGGTTTTTGCATAGGAACCGTCCAGAATCATGGCGATATTTCCTGCCGCAAACTGCTGGGTCACATCATTGTAATCACTTACATTCAGGCACATCTCCGGCGTGATTTTATATTCATTCACGCAGTCGGACATAAACCGGATGGCATCTGCCACCGCGTCGTTGGCCCAGGCAGCGCTGCCGTCATCGTTGGCCAGGGTACCTCCGCCTGCCCAGGAGAATGGTGCAATGGCGGTTTCCCCGGATCCGTAATGCTTGCCTCCCCAGAAGCCGAATCCGTACACATCTTCATTTTCTTCCATTACCTGCTGAGCGGTGGAAACCAGCTCATCCCAGGTTTCCGGCGGATCCTGTACATAATCCTTGTTATACCAGAGACCTCTGGAATGTACGGAGGAAAGCAGACAGTACACTTTGCCGTCCCCGCTGTAAGTGCCCGCATTCCACACTGCGTCGGAAATCTCATCCCGGTTCATGTCTGCGTCGATCATCTCGTCCAGAGAGAGCAGCGCCCCGCTGTTTACCAGAGACGGCATTTTCTGGGAACTGATCAGCGCGATGTCACAGGGGGACCCCGCCTGATTGGTAATCACCACTTTTGACTCCGTCTGATCCCAGGGAACCACATTCAGCTCAATTTCAATACCGGTTTCCTCTGTAAATCTCTGATAAACCTCCCACACTTTCTCCTGGGTGGCATCGCCGCCGTTGGGATCGATGTAGGTCATCATAGTCAGTACCTTGCCCTCATTTTCATTGTCCTGGGAAGATTCTTCCTCTTCCGTTCCGGCACTCTGGTCATTTCCGGCGGATTCCGTTCCGTTTCCACATCCCGCCAGCATGGAGGTGACCATGCCGCCAGCCAGCAGCAACGCCATCAGTTTTCTCTTCTTCATAACGTCTTTCCTCTCTTTCTTGGTGGTTTCGTTTTTGGTG
>DVON01000205.1 GCA_018713585.1 Candidatus Pullilachnospira stercoravium
ATTTTCTCCTCTTCTCTGTTTTTCACAAAAATACCATCCTCAGACATCCGCTCTGGTAATATTTTTCAGCCATTTTTCTTTTCTGAATCTGGAAAATACAAAGGGCAGCTTGATAATTTCATCGCTGACCAGGAACACATATACCCAGGGTACCGGCAGCTTCAGCACAAAGGCAGTAATCAGTCCCATGACAATAGCGCCGCCCCACAAAGTAGACAAATCCAGGATCAGGCCGTAGCGGGTATCCCCGCCGCCCCGGAATACGCCCACCACCAGAGTACTGTTCAGGCTCTGAGCCACCACGAAATAGGCCATCACATACATCATGTACCGGAGGTATTCCCTGGCCAGATCCGTCAGTGTCAGGAAATGCGAGGCAATGGGCGATACGCAGAGGATCACGCCTCCTCCGGCCAGCCCCAGCCAGAAAGCCAGGCGCACAAACCGTTTCGCGTATGTTTTGGCCAGCTCCTTATTTCCTTCACCGATGGTTTTTCCCACTACGATGGCAGTCGCGCTGGAAACGCCAAAGGATACCACCATCGACAGCTGCCGGGCCACCTGGGCCACGGAATTGGCAGCTACGGCCGCGCTTCCCAGATGCCCCATAATGGCGGTAATAATAGCCATACCGCCTCCCCAGGCCAGCTCATTCAGCAGCACAGGTACCGCATACGTGCGGAAATCCTTCATCAGCGCCCGGTCTTTCAAAAAGAGATCCTGAAAATGGAACTTCAGGATATGGTTCTTCTTTTTCGCGTACCAGATTACGATTGCCAGCTCCACCACTCTGGCGCCGCAGGTTCCCAGAGCCGCGCCTGCCACTCCCATGGCCGGCCATCCCAGCAGTCCGAAAATGAAGATGGAATTCAGTACCACATTGGTGGCCAGGGACGCCGCGTAAACCACAGTGGCAATCACCACCTTCTCCACGCTTCTCAGGATATTCAGATACACCATGGTGATTCCGCTGATCACATAGGAACAGCCCACAATCCGCAGGTAGGACGCGCCCTCCCGGATGATCTCCGGGTCATTGGTAAGAAGCCCCATAATCGGTTCCGGAATCACCCAAACCGCCACTGTGAATACCGCCCCCGCAAGAAGCGCGAAACGCAGAGAAATAGCCAGTACCTTCTCGATGGTTCTGGTGTCTCCCTTTCCCCAGTACTGAGCGGTAATCACCGCCGCCCCCGAAGTAAGTCCGAAATAAACCAGGTTGAGAATGAAGTATACCTGTCCTGCCAGGGAGGAAGCGGACAGAGCTGTCTCACCCACCCTTCCCAGCATGATCACGTCCGCGGACGTGACGCCCACATTGATCAGATTCTGCAGCGCCATGGGCAGAACCAGGGCAAATACCATTTTATAAAATTGTTTTTTCTCGTCATTCATCTTTGTTCTCTCCATCCGCCGGCGTTCCTTTGCTCCGGCGGCTGTCCGCTGTCTTTCTCAGATTTTCTTTTCCTTATCTTTTCGCATACCCTGTGGTCAGATCCACCATATTTTCCAGGGTTTCTCCCTTTTCATACCGTTCCAGATTCCGGGCAGAAAGAGCAAGGATCTTCTCCAGTGTGGGTTTGAGCGCATAACCGCCGGACACATGAGGAGTAATCAACGCGCCCGGGGCATCCCAGATTGGATGATCCGCCGGCAGCGGTTCCGGATCCGTTACATCCAGACCTGCTCCCGCCAGTTTTCCTGCATACAGAGCATCGGAAAGGGCATTCGTATCCACCGCTGTCCCTCTTCCCACATTCAGAAGAACAGCTCCGGGTTTCATCCGGTCCAGTTCTTCTTTTCCGATAACTCCCCGGGTAGCCGCATACCCCGGCAGGCTAAGCGCCACCACATCCGCTCTGGGCAGCAGCCGGCTCAGCGCATCCATCGTATACAGCTCGTCCACGTAATCCGGCTTCTCCCGGAGCGTCCGGCGCACACCGATCACATAACTTCCCATGGCTTTCATCTTTCTGGCAAAGGTACTTCCGATATCTCCCAGCCCCAGCACCAGCACTGTACTTCCCTCTGTCACCAGCATAGGCTCCTGCTTTATCCACAAATGCTCTTTTTGCTGATCCCGGTACACTCCCAGATGTTTCTGTATCATGAACAGCATGGCGATCAGATGCTCGGAGATAGCCATACCATAGGCTCCGGAAGCATTGGTGAGCAGTGTACCCTCCGGCAGGACACCGGGATCGCAGAATCCTTCCGTACCCGCATTATTCAGCTGGATCCACCGGAGATTGGGGGAATCCTTTAAATATTCCCGGGGGACGTTTCCAATAATCACATTCGCTTCCTGTGCCTGTTCCTTCGTAACCTGGTCTGCCAGGCAGTAGATAAGCTCTGCTTCGGGGGCGGCTTTTTTAAACATTTCCCGGTGACGCTCCTCCACCGGCAGAACAATCAGTATTTTTTCCATCGCTGTCGATCTCCTTTTTCTACTGTTTTTTTCATCGGCAAGTCTCCCCATGCGGCCCATGTCCGGCAGAAATGCAGTACCACAGGCATATCCGGAAGACTTTCAAATTACTTCTACACTAGCATACTTTTCAAAACGGCGCAATATCCTTTGTGACCACAAAACTTTATCTTAACATCACTTTACCATTGTGCAATTCATTATTTTTCTGCTATAATAGTACCATTATTATAGAGGAGGATTATTATGGAACCATTTATTATTCCTGAAAACTATCAGCCTGCGCTGAACCTTCACGATACGCAGATAGCTATCAAGACGGTGAAAGATTTTTTTCAGAAATCACTGTCTGAGCGGCTGAACCTTCTGCGTGTATCCGCGCCTCTGTTTGTGGATCCCGCATCCGGTCTGAATGATAACTTAAACGGCGTGGAGCGCCCCGTACACTTTGATATAAAAGAATCCCCGGGTTCTGATGTTGAGATCGTCCACTCCCTGGCCAAATGGAAACGCTTCGCCCTGAAGAAATACGGCTTTGCCCAGGGAGAAGGTCTGTACACGGATATGGTGGCGATCCGCCGTGATGAGGATACGGACAACGTTCATTCCATCTACGTGGACCAGTGGGACTGGGAAAAGATCATCGGACGCGAGGAGCGGAACGTGGATACTCTGAAATCTGTGGTCCGCACCGTATACAAAGCGCTGAAGAAAACCGAGAAATACATGGCAATCCAGTACGATTATATTGAAGAAATTCTCCCGAAGGATATTTTCTTTATCACTTCCCAGGAGCTGGAAGATCTGTATCCGGACTGTACTCCAAAGGAAAGGGAATACAATATCGTAAAAGAAAAAGGCGCGGTTTTCATCATGCAGATCGGCAAATATCTGGCCTCCGGCCAGCGTCATGACGGCCGGGCGCCCGACTACGATGACTGGGAGCTGAACGGGGATATCATCGTGTATTATCCGGTGCTGGACATTGCCCTGGAGCTTTCCTCCATGGGTATCCGTGTGGATGCCGAATCTCTGAAACGCCAGCTGGAAATCAGCGGCTGCACGGAGCGGGCAAAGCTCCCCTTCCAGAAAGCCGTTCTGGAGGATGAGCTGCCTCTGACCATCGGCGGCGGCATCGGTCAGTCCAGAATCTGTATGTTCTATCTGAGAAAAGCGCATATCGGAGAGGTTCACTGCTCTCTGTGGCCTGAAGAGACCATGCGGACAGCGGAAAAACTGGGAATTCCGCTTCTGTAACTTATAACACATTGACACGATATGCCTGAAAAGCACCGCGGGAACAGGATTTTCTGCCTGTTCCCGCGGTGCTTTTTGCAGATGCGGCCGTCTGATCATCTTTCTTTATGCTTCCAGATCAATTTCTCCGTCAAATACCACGGCGGCAGGGCCGGTCATATAAACCTGATTGGCTTCCCGGTCCCAGAAAATTTCCAGTTCTCCGCCCAGCAGTTTCACTGTCACCCGATCTTCTGTCAGACCGTTGAGAATACAGGCCACAGCCACAGCGCAGGC
>DVON01000206.1 GCA_018713585.1 Candidatus Pullilachnospira stercoravium
GACACCGGCACAGGTGTGGAGCTGCGATATGCTGGAGAATAAGGAAGAGCAGATTAAGGCAGATGGAAACCGGGTGGAAATTACCATGAAGCCCTATGAGATCCGGACGCTGAGACTGGTGTTCTGAGAGATGATAAGTATATAGAAGAAAAACAGGCGCGCCGCCCCCTGGAATGATGACCGGGGCGGCGCGCTTTTGTGGTTTTTTCGGATGGGGGAGAGGGGAGGAAGTGTTTCTATGCAAGTATTATCTAAAAAAAATTGTAAGAAAATGGATATGGAAGAATGAGGGGGCTGAGAGGCGCGAAGAAAAAGGAGGCGCTTTGCGGTGGGAAGCGGGGAAGCTGAGGGAGGAGTTGAAGAAGCAGCTGAAGAAACAGGGTACTTCTATGGGGAAAACGAAGAATCTGTAAAAAGAGCCGAAGAAAAGGCGAGATCCTGCCTGGCAGAAAAATTTCTTGTACTTCACAGAGAATTCTGCTATACTGACCTTACATTTCAAATTATTCCGGTATTCGCCGGAAGATACCCCATTTATTAAAAAAATTATGAAAATGGAAAGGCCGGGCGTTGTGCTGACTGGCTGTTTTTGCTATACTTCAATATAGGATTGCCTGTCGGCTAACCAGCCTTTCCTTTAACCGCCATTGGACGGCGTGTGGAAAGGAGACGCGATGGGCAGAAAGAAAAAAACTGCAGGAAAACATTCTTATGTAAACCGAAGATACAAAGACAGTCTGTTTCGTATGTTATTTAGCGACCGGCAGGCTCTGCTGAGTCTTTACAATGCAGTCAACCAGACGGCGTATAAAGATCCTTCGGCTTTGGAAATTATGACCATTGAGGATGTCATTTATGTGGGAATAAAAAATGATCTGGCATTTCTCATTGATTGCCGGTTGAATCTGTATGAGGCTCAGAGCACACGAAATCCCAATATGCCGTTGCGTGGAGTATTTTATTTTTCACAGGTTTATCAGGGATATGTGAACCGGAACGGACTGAATATTTTCTCAGAAAAGCAGATTCGTCTTCCGGTTCCCCGCTATCTTGTACTGTATAACGGTACAAAAGAGGAACCGGACCGCCAGATCCTGCGGCTGTCGGATGCCTTTGATCATCCGGAAGAAGCCTGCCTGGAATGTACAGCGGTGATGCTGAATATCAATGCGGGGCATAACAGCAGGATTATGAAGCAATGCCGTACCTTATATGAGTATGCGGTGCTTGTGGATACCGTCAGGAATTATCTGAATATCCGGGGAATCCCCCGGGAACAGGCAGTGGATGAAGCGGTAAGAGAATGTATCCGCAGGGGAATTCTGGTAGATTTTCTGAAAAAACACAGAGCGGAGGTGAAAAATGTGATACTGACGGAATACGACCGGGAAGCGCATATTCGGGCGGAGAAAAAGGAGAGCTGGGAAGATGGCGTGGCCGAGGAAAGAGAGAGGCTCCTGCGTTCCGCGATACGGGTGCAGCGGAAAAAAGGACAGAAGGAAGCAGATATCATATCTTTTCTGGCAGAGTGTTTTGAACTGTCAGAAGAGGAAGCCCGGGAATGCTATCAAAGGATTACACAGGAAGAAATATTATAAAAACGATGGCTGGCAGCTGGTTTGCCGGAGTAGAAGCATTTTATCTGAATATCCGGGAAATTCCCCGGGAACAGGCAGTGGATGAAGCGGTAAGAGAATGTATTGGCAGGGGAATTCTGGGAGATTTTCTGAAAAAACACAGAGCGGAGGTGAAAAATGTGATACTGACGGAATACGACCGGGAAGCGCATATTCGCGCGGAGAAGAAAGAGAGCTGGGAGGACGGCGTAGCCGAGGGGCGAAAATATGGGATGGCTGAGGAAAGAGAGAGGCTTCTGCGCTCCGCGATACGGGTGCAGAGGGGAAAAGGTCAGAAAGAAGAAGATATCATAGCCTTTCTGGCAGAATGTTTTGAACTGCCGGAAGCGAAAGCCCGGGAATGTTATCAAAGGATTACACAGGGGGAAGCGCTGTAATACCACAGCAGCTACACATGGCGGCTTCTGTGGTCATGAGCAATCGGCGGTCCGGCTCCTTGACCGGGCTGTCTGAAAATATATATGGGAGGTAGACAACATGTATACGCAGACACTGCAGGAAAACTGGAAAATGAGAGAAGCCGGCGGGGACTGGCTGGAGGCGAAGGTACCGGGAACCGTCTATACGGATCTTCTGAGAAATGGAAAAATGGAGGATCCCTACTGGAAGGACAATGAAGACAAGGCGCTGCTTCTGATGGAGAAGGACTATGAGTATGAGACGGTTTTCTCCTGGGAACGTCCCAAGGCCGGCGAGAGGATCTGGCTGCAGTTTATGGGGCTGGATACCATCGCGGATGTTTATGTAAATGAACAGCTGGTGGGTTCCGCAAAAAACATGCACCGGATCTGGGAGTATGATGTGACGGAGGCGATTCGGGAAGGGGAGAATACCCTGCGGGTTTACTTCCATTCGCCCCTGGCTTATATCCGCCAGGAGTTCGAAAAATGCCCCACCCGCGGCAGCGAGGACGCCATGGACGGATTTGTGCATATCCGGAAGGCCCACTGTATGTTCGGCTGGGACTGGGGCGCGCACCTGCCGGATGCGGGTATCTACCGGCCGGTATCGCTGCTGGCAGTAAAGACGGGGCGGCTGGACAGTGTGCGGATTCACCAGGAGCATCAGGAGGACCAGGTGGATCTGCATCTGGAAGTGACCTGGAATCCGGCGGAAAATCTCAGGACGGAGATTCCCGCAGCCGCCGCAAAGAAAGAAGCCGGCGATATTTCGGTGTCCTATGACGTCACCGTGACCGCCCCCGACGGCACTGAGATTTTCGTTCCGGATTCCCCGGAAAAGATCACCGTAAAGCATCCTCAGCTGTGGTGGCCCAACGGGGTGGGAGACCAGCCCCTTTACCGGGTGCGGGTGCAGCTGTACCTG
>DVON01000207.1 GCA_018713585.1 Candidatus Pullilachnospira stercoravium
GCTTCTGCCTCCGCCTGGGCCTGAGCTGCCGCCGCTGCTTCTGCCTGGGCTGCTGCCTCTTCCTCTGCCTGACGCTGTGCCTCTTCCTGGGCCGCCTTCTCGGCTGCCTCTGCTTCCGCCTGGGCCTGGGCTGCTGCCTCGGCGGCGGCCTGCTGGCGGGCAATCTCATCTTCTTTTGTGGAAACTTCTTCCTGGGTATCGGGATCCTGGTACTTCACAAAAGCCACATCGTCTTCCCAGCACATGGTCATTTCCGTTACAGCCTGCAGATCCACCTGATTCATCACCACATAACTGCCGTCCTCATAGCCCACAGACAAATCCCAGGCCTCCACCGGCGCTGTGGTTCCGTCTTCCGCTGTTTCCTGGGGCTCATAGTTCAGGTTAAAGCTCTCCGCCTCCGGAATGGTAAAACTTCCCTGTACCAATTCTTCTCCCCATTCTTCCTGTCCGGATACCCGAAGCCATACAGAGGTAACCTCCGCTCCCGTCTCATTGGTCAGCTGGATAGACCGGGAGGTATCTGTTTTTTCTCCCACCTCCGGCGTCTCTGTCATCTCCAGTGCTTCCGCCTCCTGGGTAGGGGTTGGTGTAGGCGTAGACTCCGCCTCCTCTTTTTTCTCATTTCCGCAGCCGGCTGCCGCCAGAGCTGCCGTCAGACAAAGAACGGCCAGTAAATATTTTTTCTTCATTGTAATGTACTCTCCTTCTGAAATTCACTGTTCCATGACTGCACCTTCGTAAGCGTTCCCTGGCTTTCCGTCAGGATATCGATGGTGCAGCTGCCTGTGCTTACGGATTCTTTCCGTATGTAACACTGATACCCATAATCGCTGGCCCGGTCTCCCTCAATCCTTGTGACCGGAAAAGCTTCCATGGTCCGGGTATTTCCGGATGCGTCCGTGCATCTCACATATATTTTGCAGTCCTCACTGGTGACGCTGTCATCCAGGATTCCCTGAATCCCGTAAAAAGCTCCCGCGTCCGTCAGCGATACGGTGGTCCCGGTGTCGGCCACCATTTCTGTCCCCGCCAGAGCCGCCTGCGGGCTCTCCATGTACGGGGGATTCTGACCCAGCGCGGTCAGATGGCGCTCCACCCGCTCCACAATCACCGTATCCGGCAGACAGGACTCCATATCCAGCTGGATACTGTAAGGCGTATACTGGGAATACCAGACATTCTCCCAGGCGTTGGACACGAAAGGCAGCAGCGTATTTCCAAAGGAATCCCGGTACATCAGAAGACTGCCTGATGCTTGCGGGTTTATGGTCTGGATCCAGGAATCCTCCACACTTTTCGTGTCCGTCACATACGCATAATTCTGCTGAATATCATAGACCTGATTTTCCTCCGGAACAGCGCCCACCGGATACAGCATGGAATTCAGATCACCGATATAACTGTCGTCCACCGTATACGGCGTATCCTGATACGTGTCATGGGGCTGCCCCACCTGGTCCATCATGACATTGTAAGCCAGAAGAGCGCCCTTGTTGTTCCAGTGGGAATCCCGTTTCAGATACAGAATTTCCTCCTGGCTTTCAAACAGTTCAAACAGATCCAGATAGTGAACGCCCTCCTGTTCCAGATACGGCTTCAGCCGTTCCGCGTTGGACGCCAGAGAGGTCTGCCGGTAATAATACGGCATGTACTCCCCGTACAGAGAATTCTTGTTGGGCGTCACCGTAAACAGAAACTGGCTGCCCTGTTCTTCCACATATTGCTGCATCAGAGCCACATTATGGGCAATGTTATAGATGGCCCGGTCGGAAATCTGGTTCTGCCTCAGATAGTCGTTGGCGGTGGCCTCATAATACAGCCAGCCGTCTTTTCCCAGAATCACCTGATCCGAAGAGGACACGCCGAAAAGATCTCCCCGGATTCTGGCATCCGAAGATACCAGCTCCGGCCGGAAGGCAAAATGGTCTTCAAAATACTCCCCCGCCTCTTCCAGGTAATTCTCATTCCAGCTGCCGTCTTCCGTGAAAGAGGGCCAGGCGGCCATTTCCTTATTCTCCGAAGTTTCCGTGGTGGGACGGAAAATCATGCCCACCGAAGGAATCATACAGATTGCCATGGCCAGTATGATATAGATAATTTTTCCTGCTCGTCTCATCCTGCTTCCCCTCCGCTAGAATCTGAAGTAAATAAACGGATTGTACGTTCCCCCGGAGAGACTGAGAATACACAGAATCAGAAGCGCGATGCTGACGGGATAGCTGAAACTCTCCACCATCGGAAGCAGCTTTCTTCTCTTTTTCTCAAGCCATTCCTTCCAGGGCGCCGCGCAGATTACGCCGGCGGCCGTCATAAACAGAAACAGAGGTGTCAGCTGCAGAATGGCAGTGGACATCATCTCTTCGCCGAAGGAAAATCCCGTGAACATGGCGGCAATCATGGACAGTCCCTGACTGAGGGTGTCCGCCCGGAAGAGGACAAAGCCCACTGTCACCACCAGCAGCGCGTACAGGTGTCCCAGAAGGGCCGGCGCCTTCTTTCCCTTGGGAAGAAAGCTCTCGATCATCAGGAACACACCGTGATACAGCCCCCAGACCACAAAAGTCCAGCTGGCCCCGTGCCACAGGCCGGTGCAGAAAAATACCACCATTTTATTAACACAGGTTCTGATTTTGCCCTTGCGGTTGCCTCCCAGCGGAATATACAGATACTCCTTAAACCAGGTGGAAAGGGACATATGCCATCTTCTCCAGAAATCCTGAATACTTCTGGCAGCGTAAGGATAATGAAAGTTCTCCTTAAAATGAAATCCGAACATTTTCCCCAGACCGATGGCCATGTCGCTGTACCCGCTGAAATCATAGTAAATCTGCAGCAGATAGGAAATCGCTCCGATCCAGGCGGTAAGGATATTTACCCGGGAGACGGGAAGCGCGAACACCGCGTCGGCCGCCAGCGCCACCGTATTGGAAATCAGTACCTTTTTGGAAAGGCCGATGCAGAACCGGCGGAAGCCTTCCGCCACCTCCGTAAGATTCTGCTGCCTGTTTTCAATTTCCAGGGCAATATCGTAATACTTGACAATGGGGCCGGCAATCAGCTGAGGGAAGAAGGAAATGTACAAAAGCACTTTCCAGTAACTTCTCTGGGCATCCACCTGACCCCTGTAAACGTCAATCACATAGGACATGGCCTGAAAGGTGAAGAAAGAGATTCCCACCGGAAGCACAATCTGCGGCACCGGAATTCCTGCTCCGGTCAGCTGATTGACGGTCTCCGCCGCCATGCCCGCGTATTTAAAGACTCCCAGAAGCAGCAGGTTTAAAAACACTGCCGCTCCCAGTTTCAGTCTCCGGCCCTTCTTTCCTTTTTCCACAAGAAGGCCGAAAAAATAGTTGACTATGGTGCTCCCGATCATCAGGAACACATATACCGGCTCACCATACGCGTAGAACAGGAGGCTGGTTACGATCAGAATCCCGTTCTTGACCCTTTTTGAGGGCACAAGCGTATAGCTTAAAAATACTGCCGGAAGAAAGATACATAAAAATACCAGTGAACTGAAAACCATAAGGGTACCCGCCTAGAACTTCTGATACCTAAGCGGAGAAGTAGCATAGGTCTTCTTCCACAGATCGTAACCGTTGGCATGCTCCATCTCCGGATCGAAGATGTAGGTGGTGCCGTTCATATCGATCTCCACCCAGCTGTGAGGTGTCCAGCCGCCGCCGGCCTTTCCGGTCATGCCCGCGATGGTTCTCACATTGCTGTAACCCAGCTTTTCCGCCAGGCAGCCGAAGGTAGCCGCGAAATTGTAGCAGTTGCCCCGGCCTTTGGTGAGCATCTCCAGCGCGTACTGCCTCTGCCAGCCTGCAGCGTTGCTGAAATTGTATTTCCGCTCATAGGAGAAAGTGTTCACCACATAATCGTAGCAGGCCCGCAGCTTTCCTTCCTGGCTCATGGCCTGTGTGGTCACCTGATCGATCACCTGCTGCAGAAGCGTATCCAGCTGATCGCCTTCCCTATCCGGATCCCAGGTACCGTCCGCGGTCAGATAATAGTTTCCGTACCAGCGGTTGGCGTACATGGCTCCGTCACTTCCCAGATAATACCAGTCATCACCCAGCTGCAGCCAGCCCGTGGCCATGGCTCCGCTTCCGGTGAGATAATACCAGCTGCCGCCGATCTGCTGCCAGCCAGTCAGCATGGCTCCGCTTCCATTCAGATAGTACCAGGTGCCACCAATCTGCTGCCAGCCAGTCAGCATGGCTCCGCTTCCATCCAGATAGTACCAGGTGCCTTTCACCTGCTGCCAGCCGGTAGCCATGGATCCGCTATCCTTCAGATAGTACCAGGTGCTTCCAAGCCGGATCCAGCCGGTCTGCATGGCTCCGCTTCCGTTCATATAATACCAGCTGCCGCCAATCAGATGCCAGCCGCCGCCGTACATGGCTCCGCTTCCATTCATGTAATACCAGGTGCCGTCCACCAGCTGCCAGCCTGTGGCCATGGCTCCGCTATCCTTCAGATAATACCAGGTACCTCCAAGATTCTGCCAGCCGGTCAGCATATGGCCACTGCCGTCCATGTAATACCAGGTATTTCCAATCAGTTGCCAGCCAGTCAGCATCTGACCGCTGCCATTCATATAATACCAGATACCATCTACCATTTCCCAGCCGACCGCCATCTGTCCGCCGGACTTCAGATAATACCAGCTCCCGTTCAGATACTGCCAGCCGGTCAGCATGGCTCCGCTTCCGTTCATGTAATACCAGCTG
The DNA here is from genome assembly GCA_018713585.1 of Candidatus Pullilachnospira stercoravium. GTDB lineage: Bacteria > Bacillota > Clostridia > Lachnospirales > Lachnospiraceae > Pullilachnospira > Pullilachnospira stercoravium. The sequence continues at coordinate 4,743 of DVON01000207.1, forward strand.
CCGCCGATCAGATGCCAGCCGCCTTCGTACACGGCTCCGCTTCCATCAGAGTAATACCAGGTACTTCCCACCTGATACCAGCCGGTCTGCATCTTACCGGTGCCCGGCTGCAGATAGTACCAGGTACCATTCAGCTGAATCCAGCCTTCGCTGGCAGCTCCGCTGCTTTCCAGGTAGTACCAGGTGCCGTTTTCCAGGTACCAGCCGCCGCTTCTCATATATCCGCTGGCATCAAAGCTGTACAGTCTTCCTCCGATACGCTCCCAGCAATTTTTCGGGTAAGTGCCATCTTCATGCTGATACCACCAGCCGTTGCCATTCTGCATCCACTGCTCCGTCACCGGCTTGTAGGACTTGGTAACCTTTCCGTCTGTTCCCAGCACATAGCGGGTTCCGTCCTGATCCACTGTAGTATTTTTCCGGAAGGTTCCGTCCGCGTTCAGATAATAGGTACTGCCGTTAATCTGGCGGATACCGGTCATTGTGGCCGGATCTGCCGCGGCTCCCCGTCCCATGCCATCTGAACCAGCCTCATCTGTGCAGTAATACCAGCCGGTTCCGTTTTCATTGGCCTGCCAGCCGGTCTGGGGAACGCCTTTCTTCAGCAGGAATTTTCTGCTGCCAATCTCATACCATCCGTCCGCCGGTACAGCCGGTTCTGTAAGCTGAGTGTCCTCCACATCATACTGCAGCCAGGTTCCTGTCTGCTCCCATGACCAGATCTGCTGAATCTGTCCGTCCTTGTAGAGAACCCAGAGTACCCGGTCAGAATCCTCGCTCTCCCTGCCGGTAGCCCAGCCCTGCTCCACCTGGGGCAGCTGAATCTGCTCCTCTTCCGGTGTAGGCGCAGGCGTCTCCTCCGGTGCCGGCGTCGCTGTGGGCGCAGGTGTCTCTTCCGGTGCCGACGTGGATCCGGATGCTTCCCCCGGTACCGCTGCGGAATCCGGTGTCTCCTCCGGCACTGCTGTGGAGTCCGGTGTCTTCTCCGGAATCACTGTGGGATCCGGTGTCTCCTCCGGCACTTCTGTGGGGTTCGGCGTCTCTTCCGGAATCTCCGTCACCTCCGCAGCAGACACAGGCACTTTCTCAGTATCTGAAACAGTCTGCTGTTCCTGGCCGCCGGCTTCTTCCTTCTTTGCTTCCTTTTCCTCAGATGTCTCTTTTACGGAAATTTCCTGTTTTTCCGTCGGAGACTGACTGCTTTCCGATGCAGCTTCTTCTGTCTGCGTGGAAGTCTGAACTGCCGAATTCTCCTGAAGGCCATCCATCTGGGCCGCCGCCACAGGAGCTGTGCAGCCCAGAATCAATGCTGCGCTCAGCGCAATCCCCAGGCCCTTTACTCTCTTGTTCTTCATAAACTTCCTCTTTCCCCATATTTTGGTAATTTCAAGCCCGTCTAAGATGCCTTTATTGTTGTTGACATTATACCTCCCGGCGTAAGTTTTTGTCAATAATGGTCAATATTTAGGGATTCCCTCTCACGCCCCATTTTCGCTTTTTGACGGCAGCTCATTTTTCATTTGATTTTTCGGCAGTTTCGGATTTTTTTAGACTTTTCCCGTTTCTTTTAGAGATTCTACATATTTCTCTCACATTTTTTCTCTATACTGGATATCGGATAGTTGATAAACCACTCACTATCTCCCCCCTCATTAAGAAAACAGGAGAACCCCGCCAGACGGGGTTCTCCTGTTTTCTTATACGGCAATCTCATATTTATTTATTTTACGATTACAGTTCCTGTTTTTCCCAGATAGCCTTCCACCGCTTTGTCAATGGATGTAATCACCGCTCTTCTGCCTTCCTTCTCCTCCACAAACTCCACAGAAGCTTCTACCTTGGGCAGCATGGTGTTGGGTTCAAACTCTCCGCGGGCCATGTACTCTCTGGCTTTGTCCACGGAAATTTCTCCCAGCAGTTCCTCATGATCCGTGTGGTAGCCCACGGCCACCTTCTCCACGCTGGTGAGGATCATCAGCTCGTCCGCGTCCAGCAGCCGGGCCAGTTTTCCGCTGGCGTAGTCCTTTTCGATGACGGCGCTGGCGCCTTTCAGCTCTGTCTTCTGCTCCAGCACCGGAATTCCGCCGCCTCCGCAGGCAATCACCACATGGCCTGCCTCAAACAGTGTGCGGATGGAATCGATTTCCACCACATCCTGGGGTCTGGGAGCCGCCACAATTCTGCGGTAGCCGTTTTCCGTGCGGATCACGGAATTTCCTTTTTTCTCCTCTTCTTCCGCTTCCTGCTCCGTCATCGTCCGGCCGATCACCTTCACCGGCTCCGCAAACGCGTCGTCGTAGGGATCCACCGTCACCTGGGTAAGCACGGTACACACCGGCTTGTATACCCCCTCCTTCATCAGTTCGGAACGGATGGCGTTCTGCAGGTCGTAACCGATATACCCCTGGCTCATGGCCGAGCAGACGGACATGGGCGCAAAGGTGTAGTCCGGATGATACTTTCCAAATTCATTCATGGCTGTGTGAATCATCCCCACCTGCGGGGCATTGCTGTGGCAGATCACAATCTCTGCCCCTTCCTTCACCAGTCTGGCAATTATTTTTGCCGTGGATTTTGTCGCTGCCTTCTGCTCCGGCAGCGTATTTCCCAGGGCACGATGCCCCAGAGCAATCACTACTTTTCTTCTCTCCATAAATCTACCTTCTTTCCGCAGCGGCGGCCGCACTGCATTTTTCCAGGGACTCCTCTCAGCCGCGTCCGATGGTCAGGAAATAACCCAATACCAGGATACCCAGCACGATCCGGTACCAGCCGAATACGGTAAAGTCATGTTTCTTAATGTAGCTCATCAGGAACTTGATGGCCAGGATAGACACGCCGAAGGCTACCACCATGCCCACCAGAAGAATCGCCACTTCCCTTCCCGTAAAGCTGAAGCCGAAACTGAAAACCTTCAGCAGGCTGGCTCCGAACATCACTGGGATTGCCAGGAAAAAGGTGTACTCCGCCGCCAGCTTTCTGCTCATGCCAATGAGAATACCTCCCACGATGGTGGCTCCGGAACGGGAGGTTCCGGGGACAATGGCCAGCACCTGGAAAACACCAATCAGCAGCGCGTCCTTAAATGTAATCTCTCCCAGCCGGACGGCCCGGGGCGTTCTCGTTTTGTTGTAGCGCTCGATGACAATGAACAGAACACCGTAGACGATCAGCATCACCGACACCACCCAGTAATTGTTCAGGTGCGCTTCAATCCAGTCATTGAATGGAAGACCGATGATAATTGCCGGAAGACAGGATACCATAATCTTCATCCACAGGACAATCTTGTTCATATTCACATAGCTGTCGGCAAATCCCTGCAGCTTTGCCAGTCTGGGGTTCTGGCTGATATAGTTCCAGTTGCTTTCCCTGTCGGGATCCTTCCCGTGGAAGGGCCACAGCTTTTTGAAATCCAGCACCACCACGGCCAGCACGGCGCCCAGCTGAATCACCACCAGAAACATATTCCAGAAGTCCCGGGATACATCCAGCTTCACAAATTCGTCCACCAGAATCATATGTCCGGTGCTGCTGATGGGAAGCCATTCCGTGATTCCCTCCACAATACCAAAGAAAACAACCTTTAAAAATTCCAGAATATCCATTTTTTCCTCTCCTTCCGGCCGCTCGCCGAAAACAGGCAAGCCTGTTTTCTTCTCGCTTTCGCTCATTATAATATGCCTGCGGCGGGTGGGTCAATAGGGTTCCTTAATATTGGCCGGATGGCCGCAAAGGGATCGTTTTTCAGATCCGGGCGATGTCAATCAGTGTCAGTTTATTGAGATCCGTGTTCTCCAGGCTGGTCACCAGGGCGTTGGCGGTATCCAGGCTGGTCAGCACGTTCACGCCGGTTTCAATGGCGTTGCGGCGGATCAGGAAGCCATCGCGGGAGTGCTCTACTCCCTGCGGGGGCGTATCGATTACCAGATCAATTTTATGGCCCAGCAGCAGATCCATCAGGTTGGGGGAGGGCTGCTCCAGCTTATTGGTACGAATCACATTCACCCCGTTTTCCTTCAGGGTTCTGGCGGTTCCCAGCGTGGCGTAGATCCGGTAGCCCAGTGCTTCAAACCGGCGGGCAATCTCCACCACATCCTGCTTATCCTCATCCCGCACGGTGATGATCATATTTTTGTGTTTGGGCAGGTTGATGCCTGCTCCCAGGAAGGCCTTGTAAAGCGCCTCATTGAAGGTGGCTGCAATGCCCAGGCACTCACCGGTGGATTTCATCTCCGGTCCCAGGCTCACATCCGCGCCGCGGATTTTCTCAAAGGAGAATACCGGCATCTTGATGGCAAAGTATTTTGCCTCCGGTTGCAGGCCTGGCGTATAGCCCAGATCCTTCAGCTTATATCCCATGATTGCCTTGGCTGCCAGGGGAACGATGGGGATACCGGTCACCTTGCTGATGTAGGGAACGGTACGGCTGGAACGGGGGTTCACCTCGATCACATACACATCCTCGCCGCAGACAATGAACTGGATATTGATCATACCCACCACGTGAAGGGCTCTGGCCAGACGGCGGGTGTACTCCGCGATGGTCTCCTTGGCCGTATCGCTGATGGTCTGTGCCGGATATACGGAAATACTGTCTCCGGAATGGATACCGGCCCGTTCAATATGCTCCATGATTCCCGGAATCACAATGTCCTCACCGTCGCAGACCGCGTCCACCTCGATCTCCTTGCCCATCAGGTACTTATCCACCAGAATGGGATGCTCCTGGGCGATCCGGTTGATGATTCCGATGTATTTGTCCACATCCTCATCGTTGATGGCGATCTGCATACCCTGGCCGCCCAGCACATAGGAGGGACGCACCAGCACCGGATAGCCCAGCTCGTTGGCCGCCCGGATGGCTTCACCGGCGGTGTACACCGTCTGTCCCTTGGGACGGGGAATCTGGCACTGCTCCAGAATTTCGTCGAAAAGCTCCCGGTCCTCCGCCGCGTCCACATTCTCCGCGGAGGTACCCAGGATGGGAACACCCATCTTCATCAGGGCCTCCGTCAGCTTGATGGCCGTCTGGCCGCCGAACTGCACCACAGCTCCGTCCGGCTTCTCCACGTTGACCACGTTTTCCACATCCTCCGGTGTCAGAGGCTCAAAATACAGCTTGTCCGCAATATCGAAGTCGGTGCTGACAGTCTCCGGATTGTTGTTGATGATAATGGTTTCGTAACCTTCTTTTGAAAATGCCCAGGTACAGTGTACGGAACAGAAATCGAATTCGATTCCCTGGCCGATCCGGATGGGGCCGGAGCCCAGCACCAGCACTTTTTTCTTCTTGTGGCCGGATACCGCCTCGTTTTCCCCGCCGTAAACGGAATAGTAATACGGGGTGGTAGCTTCAAATTCTGCCGCGCAGGTGTCCACCATCTTGTAGGCGGCTGTGATTCCATACTGCAGTCTCTGCGCCTTGACCTCTTCTTCGGTCATTCCGGTCAGCTTCGCGATCACATTGTCCGGAAATTCCACCCGTTTTGCTTCCCGCAGCAGTTCTTCCGTCAGGGGCTGCGTCTTCAGCGCCTGCTCCATTTCCACCAGGATGGCGATCTTGTCGATGAACCAGATATCGATTCTGGTGATCTCATGGATCTGCTCATAGGAAATTCCTTTGCGGATGGCCTCGGCGATTCTCCAGATCCGCATATCGTCCACGGTCTTGAGTTCCTCCAGAAGTTCCTCTTTCGTCAGCGCGGAAAAATCGTAGGACATCAGGCTGTCCACATGCTGCTCCAGAGAGCGGATCGCCTTCATCAAGGCGCCTTCGAAATTATTGCAGATGCTCATCACCTCTCCGGTGGCTTTCATCTGGGTGGTAAGGGTTCTCTTGGCGCTGATGAATTTGTCAAAGGGCAGCCGGGGAATCTTTACCACACAGTAGTCCAGCATGGGCTCAAAGCTGGCGTAGGTTTTTCCCGTGATGGCGTTGGGAATCTCATCCAGGGTGTAGCCCAGGGCAATCTTGGCCGCCACCTTGGCGATGGGATAACCGGTGGCCTTGCTGGCCAGCGCGGAAGAACGGGACACACGGGGATTTACCTCGATGACACAATATTCAAAGCTGTCCGGATTCAGCGCGTACTGCACGTTGCAGCCGCCGGTGATGCCCAGCTCGGTGATGATATTCAGGGCAGAGGTTCTCAGCATCTGGTATTCCTTGTCTCCCAGCGTCTGGGAAGGAGCCACCACGATACTGTCTCCCGTATGCACGCCCACCGGGTCGATATTTTCCATGTTGCAGACCGTAATGCAGTTTCCGGCGCTATCCCGCATTACCTCATACTCGATTTCCTTCCATCCGGCGATGCAGCGCTCCACCAGCACCTCTCCCACACGGGAAAGCCGCAGGCCGTTCTCCAGGATCTCAATCAGTTCCTCCTCGTTGTGGGCAATACCGCCGCCGCTGCCGCCCAGGGTGTAGGCGGGGCGAAGTACCACCGGATAACCGATGGTGTTGGTGAAAGCGACGCCGTCTTCCACGGAACGCACCACCAGAGACGCCGCCACCGGCTCCCCGATCTTTTCCATGGTATCCTTAAATTCCTGACGGTCCTCCGCTTTCTTGATGGTCTGGGAGGTGGTTCCAATCAGACGCACGTTGTGCTCCTTTAAGAAACCTCTCTCCTCCAGCTCCATGGCCAGATTCAGACCTGCCTGACCGCCCAGAGTGGGAAGCACGCTGTCGGGTTTTTCTTTCAGAATCAGCTGCTCCACCACTTCCACGGTAAGGGGCTCGATATATACTCTGTCCGCAATATCCTTGTCCGTCATGATGGTGGCCGGGTTGGAGTTCAGAAGCACCACTTCCACGCCCTCTTCCTTCAGGGAACGGCAGGCCTGGGTTCCCGCGTAGTCAAACTCCGCCGCCTGGCCAATTACAATCGGGCCGGAGCCAATCATCAGTACCTTTTTAATCTCTGGATTCTTCGGCATTACTCTTCCCCTCCCATCATCTTGATAAACCGGTCAAACAGATATCCGGAATCCTGCGGCCCCGGGCACGCCTCCGGATGGAACTGTACCGTAAAAATGTTCTTTCCTGTATATTTCAGTCCTTCGTTGGTTCCGTCATTGACATTGACGAAGGCAGGCACGGCCACAGCGGGATCCAGTTTGTCCGTATCCACCACATAGCCGTGGTTCTGGGAGGAAATGTATACCCGTCCCGTTTCCAGATCCTTCACCGGATGGTTGCCGCCCCGGTGGCCGTATTTCATCTTGTGGGTATCGGCTCCGGTGGCCAGCGCCATCAGCTGATGGCCCAGACAGATGGCAAAGATCGGCACATCGGACTCATACAGCTTCCGGATCTCTTTGATAATCTCCGTACACTCCTTGGGATCCCCGGGGCCGTTGCTGAGCATGATACCGTCGGGGGCATCTTTGAGAATTTCCTCGGCAGGTGTGGCAGCCGGGTAAATGGTCACCTGGCATCCCCGCGCGTTTAAGGATCTGGCAATATTGTTCTTGGCGCCGAAATCCATCAGCGCTACTTTTTTCCCGGTTCCCGGCAGGACCTTCTTCTCCGTGCAGGTAACTTTTTCCACCACTTTCCCGGTGGTATATGCTTTCAGCCGCGGAATGACTGTTTCCAGATCAAAATTCTCATCGGTGGTAATCATGCCGTTCATGGTTCCCTTCTCCCGGAGAATTTTGGTCAGCGCTCTGGTATCGATCCCTGCAATTCCCGGGATATCAAACCGCTTCAGAAAATTCTGAATGGTATCCTCACTGCGGAAGTTGCTGGGTGTTCTGGACAGCTCCCTTACAATGTATCCGTCCGGCCATGGTCTTAAGGATTCCGAATCCTCATAGCAGATTCCGTAATTACCGATCAGCGGGTATGTCATGCACACGGCCTGTCCCGCATAGGACGGGTCCGTCAGCACTTCCAGATATCCTGTCATGGAAGTGTTGAACACGATTTCGCTGATGACTTCTTTTCTGGAACCTATGCTGGTTCCGGTAAACACATGTCCGTCTTCAAGAATCAAAAAAGCTTTCATCATTCCGTTTCCTTTCTTATTAATGAGGCCAACTGGCCATAGAGGGATCCCTCCGGATTTCCCGTTGATCGGGCCGGATGGCCCTCAAAAAATCCTTCCGGAATTTCCCTGATCCTCTGCCGGCAGCGCCCTGTGCCCCGGAAATCACCGTTGCAGATTCTGGCAAATCCAGGCTCTTCCAGGCGCCACCCTGTAAGATCTCATCTTCCTCGGCATACGAAAAGGGAGAAATTTCCTTTGAAACTACTCCCCCTCGCGTAATCTTAAAGATTTTATCACAAAGTATTTCGCATTTCAATACCAGAATTTCAAATCGTGTCAATAAGTTGCAGCACTGATTTTCGTTTTTATTATTGGTAAAGAAACCATTGCGCATTTTGACGATATGAACATTTTCAAAAAAGTTCTTGACATTTTCTTCCTGATCCTGTATAGTAATATTCGTCGCTGAGATACAGCGCAAAAACTTCATATTATGGATTGTGCAGGAATGGCGGAATTGGCAGACGCGCAGGCTTCAGGTGCCTGTGGTAGCAATATCGTGTGGGTTCAAGTCCCACTTCCTGCACTATTTTTTTGTCAGGAAGCAGACCCGTAGACAACTCTTTCGGAAACCGTATCCGATCCGATCATTCACCGGCCATTGTCATCAGGACAGCATCGGTTCCGGAACTGTTGCCGAAATTTTTTATATTTTTCAAAAAACTGTTGACATTTCTTTCTCCATAATATATAATTCATTTTGTCGCTGAGATGCGGCACAAAAAATTTCATATTAATTGATTGTGCAGGAATGGCGGAATTGGCAGACGCGCAGGCTTCAGGTGCCTGTGGTAGCAATATCGTGT
>DVON01000208.1 GCA_018713585.1 Candidatus Pullilachnospira stercoravium
GACCGGCGCCCGCCGCCACATTCAGCTCCGCGCCGCCCACATGCAACTGGAAATTCTGAGTTCTGGAAAGACGCTGGCCCGACGGAGGCGACAGCCGCAGCAGCACCTCCCCCAGCGTCAGAAGATCATACGTTTTCTCCATCCCGCTTACCCCCTGACATGTGAGGCGGTCCGCACCGCCCCCCGGGTCAGCTCCCGGATCCTGTCAAAATTTCCCGCCGCGATCAGTTCCTTTTTCACCATCCAGCTGCCGCCGCAGGCAAACACCTTGTCGCACCGCAGGTATTCCTTCAGATTGGAAGGCCCGATTCCTCCGGTGGGCATAAAACGAAGCCCCGGAAACGCGGAGGCCAGCGCCCGGATTGTATCCACCCCGCCGTACTGCTCCGCAGGGAAAAATTTCACCACGTGCATCCCCCGCTTTACCGCCCGGATCACTTCCGTGGGCGTCACGCACCCCGGCAGCACGGGAATATGATTCACCAGACAGTAGTCCACAATCTCCGAATCAAACCCCGGGCTCACGATAAATTCCGCTCCCGCGTGGAGCGCACGCTCCACCTGTTCCATGTTGATGACGGTTCCCGCGCCCACCAGCATCTCCGGGCAGGTCTGCTTCATCAGACGGATGGAAGCCTCGGCCGCCGCTGTCCGGAAGGTTACCTCTGCGCAGGGAAGTCCCCCGCCTGTCAGCGCCTTTGCCAGCGGAGCCGCGTGATCCGTGTTTTCCAGGACCACCACGGGAACCACCTTGTACTGCTCAATTCTCTTTAACACGTCATTCATGGCGTTTTTACCCCCATCACTGTTATTTTCTTTCATCATAAATCATTTTTCCCGGATTGCCAATAACCAACCGACAGGATTCTTCGGATTTTTCCGTTGACTCTTTGTATCATTTGTATTATTATAAATAATACAAAATTCTTTTACTGAAAGGAGGCAACATCCATGCTGATTACACTGGATACCACCAGCAGTATCCCCATTTACGTGCAGCTGAGAAATCAGATTGTCACCGGCATCGGCCGGGGGAAACTGAAGGCCGGGGAGCATCTTCCCACGGTACGGCAGCTGGCGGCGGACGCCGGGGTGAATACCATGACGGTGAACAAGACGTACCAGCTGCTGAAGGCGGAGGGTTTTATTGAAATTGACCGGAGGCAGGGTGCTACGGTATGCCCGTCAAGACAGGAGGCGGAAGTTTACCGGGAAAAACTGGAAAAGGAACTGGAGCTTCTTTCGGCGGAGGCCTGCCTGAAAGGCATGGGCCGGGAAGAATTTTTAGAGCTGTGCGGCGATATCTTCGGACAGATGCGGCCGGCGGCTGAGGAGGGATAATCGATGATGACGGTGATTTGCTTTATCTTTTTTCTGTTTCTTGATGTGAGTATGATCGGCCTGTGCGCCTACTGCTACTCCGGAAAGGAAAACTGGCAGGAGGGGATGATTCTGGGGATCCACGTTCCCCGGGAAGCCCAGCAGGATCCCCAGGTACAGGCGCTTGCCGCAAAGCACCGAAAGATGTTTCGCCGGTTTCAATGGCTGAACCTGCTGGCGGCGCTGGCGTTTTCTGCCCTGTGCTTCGTCTCCATTGGCATCGGGATTTTTCTGTGGAGTCTCTGGTGCATGGAATATATTTTCGGCATCCTGTTGCTGGGAATGGCACATCAACGGCAAATGTATGCCATCAAGCAGCAGCGCCGGTGGTATGAGGGGGAATGTCGCACCGCCGTCGCGGTGGACACCCGGGTCAGCGCCATGGCCGGCCGGTTTCCTTTTTCCTGGCAGTGGCATCTTCCGGCGCTGGCGGCAGGGCTGTGCCTCTGGGCATTTCCCGGTATCCGCGGAAGATTTCTCGCGGAACCGGGCGAATGGCTGTTTCCTCTGATGGCGGTGCTGCTTCCCGTATTTTTCATCGCTCTCCATATCTGCCTGGCCAAACGGAAAAATGAAGTATTCAGCCAGGACAGCGCGATAAACGAAACGCTAAACCGGCTCCATAAGCGCGCCTGGACCGGAAGCATAATCGGGGCGGACTATGCCTCTTTCGCGGGAATTCTCTACCTCTGTCTGCGGTTTCTGTGGGGAGAAACTCTGGATTTCGCGGACTATCTGTTTTTCTGCGCTGCGGATTTTCTGGGCGCCCTGTGCATCGTGGCCGCGGTGATCCGGATCCGGCAGCGCCGCCGGGAAATCCTGGAGGCGGACCGGACTCCTGTGACAGTGGATGACGACGAATACTGGAAAAACGGATGGTATTCCAATCCCAACGACCGGCATCTGTTTGTGCAGAGCCGGATGAACAGCACCAGCTACTCCATGAACATGGCCCGGCCCGCCGCCAAATGGTGGGTGGCCGTCACCGGCGTCATCTGCGTGGCTGCCATCGGGGTATGTCTGTTTATCGCGGTTCTTTTCGGCCAGCTGGAGCATGCGTCCACAAAACTGGATATGGAAGGGCACACGATTACCATTTCCAATATGCTTTATGACTGCAGCTTTGCCGTTGATGACATACAGGAAATCCAGCTGCTGGAGGAGCTTCCTGATGAAGATTTTTCCCGAACCAACGGGGCAGCCACGGACCGGCTGCTGGTGGGACATTTTGAAGGGGAGTCATCAGGCAGGACAGAAATGTTCCTGTTCCGCAAAGAGAAGCCTCTGATCTGTGTGAAACTTCCGGAGAAAACGGTTTTTTTCAACAGTGACGCGGACGGAGAGACGGAAGAATGGTATGAAATGCTTCGCGGGCTGTGACTCATATCAGGCAGCGTCTCAGCAATGCCAGTCGCTCCCGGAACATTTCCGCTTCCGCCGTCTTTGTTCCAAACCATCCCATATCCACTTCCCCGGTCTGGGGCAGACCGATGCGTTTCACTGCCTCCACCGCCGCTTCCCGCTGAGACATCTTTTCCGGAAACACCGTCTGACAGTTTGCACCTTCCAGGGTATCATAGGCCAGAAAGCTTCGGTTAAAATCCATCACCGGGTACAGAGAAATGTATTGATTCGTCTCATTATCCACCAGAAATCCCCAGTTTTCCGGATGACGGTCTGTATTTCCTGTCAGATAATCCAGGAGATTCATTCCATAATAAGTCACAGGATCCATTCGCCGGCAGATGGAAAGCGTATCCAGGTCGTGGTTGGCAGCAAAGATATCAAAGGACATTTTGGATACCATAGAATACTTTTTTGATGTTACCAGGCGGCTCTTTGTAACCGGCTGTCCCTGGAAGAAGGACTGACGATAGACCACCTGCGGAATCGCAAAGCACTGACAGATCCTGCTGGCCAGCAGTTCCCGCCACACTGCATCCTCATCTCCGTCTTTCAGAAGATAAAATCCGTCTTTTCTCCGAATCCACGCTTTGGGGAAGCACCCCCGGGTAGACAGATCCTGCGCCAGTTGCTGATTTGTCACTGTCATCTGCCGTCCCCGCAGGGAAATCTCCACCAGCGCTTCGTTCAGTGTATGATCATACAGATTGATTTGGGCAAACGTGGTATTCTCCCCCATTTTTCTTACCCAAAACACGTCTGTCAGAGACACACAGTGATAAGACAGGGAAATTTCTGCCCGATCCCTGTCTGTTACCGCCTGGGCGGCGCCTATGCTGTTCAGAATTTCCTTTGCATATTTCCTGTCCAGAGACAGCACCCGGGAAGCACACCAGTAATAAAAATTATCCAGATTATTCTGCCGGACATCCACATCCCAGTCGGAGCCTTCTTCCTCCAGATACAGATCGTAGGGCAAAAATGTTTCTTCCAGAATCCATGCCTGTCCCGTCCGGGAAATTCTGGCCGCCGTCCGCTCCATATGCATGATTTCATAAATTTCAGGTTTACGCCCGCCGTCTTTTTTTCTGTTGACATCCGCCTCAAATGAGGGTTCAAAAATCAGATCACTCATCTGTCATTTCCACTCTTTCTGGCCGTATGGCCATTAAGGCATCCCCGAAAAGGGGGGCTTTTTTTCATAAAAGAAAGTATATCTGACACTTCTGGATTCTTTCCCGTCCACATACGACCAAAAGGTGAAATACAGCTTCCTTCCGTCAATTTCCGCAATTTCCTGCGGAGCACTTACACCGGATCCCGCATTTTCAAAATTCAGGCAGGAAATTGTCAGGATATCCCCCTTCAACCTGCTCTGTATCCTGACTTCTCCCGATTCGTTTTCCATAAAATTCAGCCGGATCTCCATGGAAAATCCCTGCTCCATCTCCACCCGGATCCGCAGATCTTCCTGGCGTCCAAACAGAAACGTCTGACCGCTGGCAATGATATCGCAGCCGCCTGAGCTTAAATATATCTGCATCAGTCTCACCTCGATGTTTTCTCTTTTGAACTATGGTAACACGAATACTTTCCCGTTTTCAAGCAGAACAGTCCGCAGGCCCCGACATTTTGTAACAGTTGAATTATCAAACAGGGCGGTATGGCTCTCCCGCCATACCGCCCCGCGGCAATTCCATCTTCCATTCTTTTCAGACACGTTCTCCTGCCGTATCCTTGTCTCTATGTATTACTCTCCCAGGAAGTAATGTCCGTAAGCGTCTGCCGCCATGATGGCCGCGTAAACCTTCTCAGGGGTCACCTCAAAGGGCATGTTGTGGAGGGTGTCATTTTCCGCGCAGGCAGCTTTCGCCACGGCCATGATCTTCTCCTCGGTGATATCCTTCACGCCCAGCTGTCCTAGGGTCACAGGAAGTCCCACTTCGATGCAGAAGTCAATGACCTCTTCCAGTTCCTCGGCGGATACGTTCTCCAGCACCAGCTGGGTAATGGTTCCGAAGGCCACCTTCTCGCCGTGGTACATATGATGGCATTCCTCCAGCACCGTCATGCCGTTGTGGATGGCATGAGCACCGGCCAGGCCGCCGCTCTCAAATCCCATACCGGACAGCAGGGTGTTGGCCTCGATCACCTTCTCCACTGCCGGGGTGCAGACACCTGCCTCCAGGGCACATTTTGCCTTCACGCCCTCTTCCATCAGTGTATCAAAGCAAAGCTTTGCCAGCGCCATGGCCGCCTGGGTGCATTTTCCGCCGGCACAGGTGGTAGCATCGGAACGCTGGCAGGCACGGGCCTCAAAATAGGTGGCCAGGGCGTCTCCCATACCCGCCACGGTGAGGCGCACGGGGGATTTGGCGATGATATCCGTGTCCATCATCACCAGATTGGGGTTGGCGGGCAGAAACAGATATTCCTCGAAAACACCTTCGTCGGTGTAAATGACGGAAAGAGCGCTGCAGGGCGCGTCTGTGGAAGCGATGGTGGGGCAGATGACCACCGGGGTCTTCTGATAATAAGCCACTGCTTTGGCGGTATCGAAAATCTTTCCGCCGCCCACTCCGATCACCAGATCGCAGCCGTTCTCCTTCATGATGCCGCACAGACGGTCAATCTCCTTTTTGGAACATTCGCCGTTGAAATAATCAAAAACCGCTTCACAGTCCACGCCGGAAAAGCTGTCCTCGATTTCCTTTCCGATTCTCTTATATCCGCCGGCGCTGATGAGAATCAGAGCCTTTTCCCCATAGGAAGCCGCATACGTTCCCAGTTTCTTCATTTCGCCTGCGCCCTGGACATATTTGCCGGGGCTGATCAGAATATTTGCCATTTTGCTTACCTCCTGTATCCGAGAGAATTTTGTTAATTTTTTAACCAACATCTATTGTATAAGAAACTCCTGCATATGTCAACCGGTTTTACTGGCCGCCGCTTTCTTTCCGCATCCGGCGGCAGACAAGAAGCGGAATGCTCATACAGAGGGCCGCCAGCAGCGCCAGACACAGCGTCATCTCCGGCAACGGATATCGAAAAACAAACCAGGCGGCCCTCTCTTTCATCCACCTGCCCGCAAGATACAGCAGCGCCGAACCCGCTGCCAGCACCGGCAGGGCGACGGCTGCCCAGCAGAAGGCGCCCTCCCACAGAAGCATTTTCCTGCCCTGCTTTTCTGTCATTCCCACACTTTCCAGAACCGCCAGCTCCCGCCTGCGGACAGTCAGTCCGGTGAGGGTCACATTGGTGTAATTCACCAGCCCCATGACTGCCAGCACCGCACACAGCACGCCCATCACCATCCGGCTGGACGAGATATAACCGGCCTCCTGTGCCAGAAGATCTGATTTTGCCGTAAGGGTCACGGTTCTGGGATCCAGCATGGGGATAACCTGTCGCCCGTTCTCCTCCTCAAACTGCCGGTTATACGCATCCAGCAGCTGATTCAGGGTAACCTTCAGCACGGGCTCCGTCTTCCGCTCCACATTCAGCTCCACCCGGAAGGTCTGCTGGGGCAGTCCCAGCCTCTCCAGCCCCTCCCGGCTCACCAGAAGATAAACCATCCGGGGGCTGTTCCAGGCCAGATCCAGCTTCGGAAATCCCTTCTGGCTGCCGTTCAGATAACCGGCAAATACCAGATTTCCGCCGCCCTTTCCCTCCAGATCCGTAACCGGAAAATCCTCTCCGATCCGCCGGTTTCCCTGCTTTGTAAGAGCAGGAGACAGCAGATCCTGATGAAGCAGCAACGCTCCCGCTCCGCCTCTCACCGCATCCACATCCACCGTCAGCCCCTTCTCCCGGGCAAATCCGTCCAGCTGGCGAAGAAAATCTTCATCCACCGCATGAATGGTTACCGGCAGAACCTCCGCCTGGCTCTCCGTCTCCGAAACAAATTCCCGAAGCACCTCCTCACCGGCGGAAATTTTTCCAAATGCTCCTTCTTCCACTCTGCTCTCCGAAATCCCCTCAAGCCCCAGAATCTGCTCCTTCAGCGAATCCGGAAAAAATTCTGTGTCCGCCGGGAAATTTCCGGCTTCCATGGAGGAAGCGTAACTGAGAATACTGAAATCCGAATGTTCAGAATCAATTTCATGGGTCCGGTCCATCCCCGTGGTAATCACCACCGCCGCCAGCGACACGGTGATTCCCAAGGCCAGGGACAGAACCGCCGCAGCCATCCGCCCCGGCTGGCGAAGCAGATTTCTCAGCGCCATTCTACGCAGGAGACTGCGGCTCCGGAATCGTCTCCCCAGCCGGATTGCCGGGGAAACCTTCTTTCCCGCGCTCACATACCCGGCCGCCTCCACCGGCGTCATCCGGATCACCCGGATCCACGCGGGCATGGCCCCGGCAATGGCCACCAGCAGCACAAACAGTATGGAAATTCCCAAAAGCCAGGGATGGAATACGGAAGCGGCGGAAATGCTTCCCAGGCCATAAAGATACATTCCGGACAGCAGCCGGGGCAGTACCGTCACCGACAGCAAGCCGCCCACAATCCCGCCGGCGACACAGCCCCGGACGGCAGACCGGGCCGTCTCCAGGGCGCTCATCCACGCCAGCTGGCCGCCGGTGGCTCCCAGCGTTTTCAGCAGGCCGTACTGGCGGATATCCCGGGTCATGGAAATGCTCATGATATTCCGGATCAAAAGCCAGGCCGCCGCCAGGATCACCACCGCCAGAAGGGCGGCCGTGTCAAAGCCTCCGGTCATCTTGTAAACCGCCTGCCATGTCATGGAATTTCCCCCGAAAAACTGCTGGCTCTCATCCCGCATTTCCACATCCCCATACAAAAGCTCCTCGATATCTTCTTCCGTGATGGAATCCTTCTGCTGAATCAGCAATTCCGTATGCTGATCCATAATCCGCGCTTTCTGTTTCAGGGAATCCAGAAATTCCCGGGAAAAATAGCCGTCCGGCCTGCCGTTTACCGGATCCACATACTCCGTATACCAGCCCGACAGCCGGAAATTTGCCCGGTACACGCCTCCGCCCTCTTCCAGCGTAATTTCCAGAGGAATCTCCATTCCCTCCTGCCAGTCGGTGATTCCCATGCTCTGAAGCGCTCTCACCGGAAGCATCACTTCTTCCTTCTCCCGGGGATATCTGCCGCCAATATCCGTATATGCCGGAGCCTGCATGACCTCCCAGGCCTCCGCGTCCAGCACACGGCAGAAAAAATCTTCTGTTTCTCCCACCGTCACCCGTTCCCCGGTGCTCCGGATGTAAGGGAGACTGTCAATGGTTTCCTTCTGCCGCGGGGTGGATCTTTCCAGCACCGTATATGCGGCGGTTCCCAGGCTGCGGGTATACAGAAGCCGGTCCGCCTCAATTTTCCCCAGGGCCAGGCCGAATACAGCCGTCAGCATCAGTACCGCAAAGGCCGCCGCCCCGGTAAGGATCCGGTTCCGGCCCCGGTTGGCCTGTCCGTTTCTTTCGGCCAGCTGCCGGATAATGGCTCCGTTATTATTTCGCATAGCTGTCACCCGTCACCTTTCCGTCCCCAATCCGGATAATCCGGTCCGCCATCTGGGCGATTTCCTCGTTGTGGGTCACCACCACAATAGTCTGGGAAAATGCGGCGGCGCTGGATTTTAAAAGTCCCACCACCTGAATACCGGTGGAGGAATCCAGATTCCCCGTGGGCTCGTCCGCCAGAATCACCGCCGGTTTTGCCGCCAGCGCCCGGGCCACAGCCACCCGCTGCTGCTGGCCGCCGGAAAGCATGTGAGGCATACTGTGCAGCCGGTCCGCCAGCTTCAGCGTATGAATCACCCTTTCCAGAAACGCCGGATCCACATCCCGCCCGTCAAGCCGCAGCGGCAGGGTAATATTTTCCTCCACATCCAGCACCGGCATCAGATTATAGTTCTGAAAGACAAAACCGATATTTCTTCTGCGAAATACCGTCCGTTCGCTGCCCTTCATCTGATCCAGCCGCTGTCCTCTCACCAGAATTTTCCCCTCCGTGGGCGAATCCAATCCGCCCAGCATGTTTAAAAGCGTGGTCTTTCCGCTGCCGGAGGAACCCACCACCGCCACAAACTCCCCTTCTCCGATGGAAATGGAAATCCCGTCCAGAGCCCGTATCTGGCCGGAGGGGGTCTCGTATATTTTCTTCAGATTTTCCGTGCGAAGTATTTCCATATCTGCCTCCTGTTCTGCCGTATTTCCTGCCGTCATTGGCGGTTGCGCAATCAGACTTCCCGCCTTTTTTATAGTATAGCAGAGACTCCTTACAAACTGCTTACAGGCTGTAGATTTTTATGATTTCTCTCGAAAAGTTGAGGATATTTTTTTGTTCTGAGAAAATTTTTCAATAAAAATCCGGGATTTTTAAGACAGGTTCCTCTCTTCCCTGTCTCAAAATCCCGGATCCGCATTTTTATTCTTCCGGCAGGTAAATGGCTGTCTCCAGCCCCTGCCTTCTTCTCGTCACCTTCATAAAACCGTCATGCTGCCGGACAATCTCCCTGGCCAGATACAGTCCCAGACCAAAGCCCTCCGATCCCCGGGTCCGCACGCCCCGGTAAAAGCGCTGAAAAATCAACGCTTCTTCCTCCGGCTCAATACCCACGCCAAAATCCCGCACCAGAATCCGCGCGAACATCTCATTGGCGGTCAGCTCCACCTCCACCACCGACTCCGGCGGAGAATATTTGATGCTGTTGTCCAAAAGATTGCAGACAGCCTCCCCCAGCCAGACAGCATCATGGCGCACCGGTTTGGGATGCTCTCCTGTCATAAGAAGCTCTATTCCTTTTTCCTCCGCAGCCTTCTGCTCCTGCAGAATACAGTCCAGCACCGTTTTTTCCAGATCCTCCGCGTCCTTTCGGATCTGAATGATCCGTTGCTCCAGTCTGGCCATCTTGAGAAATCCCTCCGTCAGGAAACGGATTTTGCGCTCGGCGTCCTTCACCGCATCCAGACAAAACCTGCACTCCCCGGGATCCTCCTCCATGTCCAGCAATTCCAGATAGCTCTCCAAATTTGCCAGAGGATTTCTCATCTGATGAGCAAGCTGGGCGATCATCTCCCGGATTTCCTGCTGATCCCGCGCCGCCCGTTCTCTGCTTCCGGCCATGGCATCCGAAAGCCGCATCAGCTGGTGGCGTATTTTGGAAGGCAGCGTATCCTGGCTGGTATCCGAAAGCCGCAGCGTTTCTCCAGCCAGCAGTACCTCCAGCGCCCGGGAAAACTCCTCCATCTCGTTCCTTTTTCGTCCCATTTCTCTCTCCCTGTATGCAGCAGTCCTGGTTATTTACCGAAGGTGTAACCCATGCCGAACACATTCCGGATGTATACCGGGCTGGACGGATCCGGCTCAATTTTCTTTCTCAGCCGGTTCAAGGTCACGTTTACGGTATTTTCCTCCACAAAGGAACCCTCCGCATCCCAGATCTGCTGCAGAATCAGCTTCCGGGTCACCACCCGCCCCTGATTTCTTACCAAAAGCTCCAAAAGCGCGTACTCCCGGGCGGTAAGCCGCACAGGCTCCTCCCCGCAAAAAACCTGTTTCCTGTCAAAATCCACCGTCAGCTCCTGGTATCGGAACGTCCTGCGCTCCCGCCCGCTCCGCCGCAGAATGGCTTCCACATGTTTCAAAAGCACCGGCAGAGAAAACGGCTTCACCAGATAATCATCGGCGCCGCAGTCGAAAGCCCTCAGCATATCCGCTTCCTCATCCCGGGCCGTGAGGAACAATACGGGAATCTCTCCCTCCCGGCGCGCCATCCGGCAAAGGTCAAGCCCCTCTCCGTCCGGGAGACCAATATCCACGATCATCAGATCCGGCCCTCCGGCTGCCAGCTTCCTGCCCTCCGCCAGCGTGTGGGCCCGGGTTACCTGATAACCGTTTTTCTGCAGCATGCGGGCCAGAGCTTCATTCAGCATACGGTCATCTTCTACAACAGCGATTGTGTGCATAGGGTCTCCTTCCGTTTTACAGTATTGTTTTCGAATTCAAAACCGTTCCCTATCGAAATAAATATTGATACTTCCGCCGTTGCTGCAGCAGGATTTGTTTTACTCTTGCCTTGATTTCATCCGAATAATGCTGTTCTTTTTCCAAAAGTTCATCAATCGTATGTTCATTAAAGGAAAAATGCAATGTTTGCCCATATATGCTTTCCACCGCATCAAGCTGTTCATCAAAATCCAGGCACAAAGTTTTCGCTCCCACCTGTGGTATCAGCTCTGTAATTTCTCTGTTCATGGGATAGTCCATGATCAAATCGGAAAGCAGCGCCGCGCCATTATCAAAAACCGGGCAATAATGAAATTCACCCAAATCATCACACAATACCGCAATATTGTGGGTATGCCGATCCTCGTTAAGAAACAGCGCATCTATGGTGAGCAGCCTGACAAGATACGCGCCAAAATTTTTCAGTCCTGTCATCTGCTCTACCTGCTGCACAAGAAACCGGCAGCGCTCTTCTGTTTCCTGTATTCTGTAAATACTTTTGTAAAGACTCTGCGCGTAAGTCTGATAAAAAAGCCGCTCCAGAGTAATAATCTGCCATCCCTGAGGAAGAAAGCTTTTACTTTTGCATCCCAGATACCTGGTGCTTTTATACAAAATCTCCTCGGTTTCGTATAAGATAAATTCATCTTCTTCCATGTTGGAATATCTCAGCAATTCGGATACCATATACTCTGATAATCCTTCGTAACCGGTATAATCCGCTTTGTACCAGATTCCCTGGCGTTCCCATTTTAACTGGTTACCCTTAGAGGAATGTACAACGGGGACAGCCGCATATTTATCGGATAAATTGATCATATCATCACCTCTCAATTTCTATCCAGAAATTGTCCTCCGCCATCCTTCCTTCCGTTTTCTCAATGATCAGAAAAGGATCGTAAAAGGGCAGATTTAATTGTTTCAGAATAATCTTCATTTTATCTCTGGTTCTGGGGAAGCATCTGGATTCAAGAAATTCTTCATAGTCTTTGTAGGAAGGGTGCTCATTCCTTCCAAAGGCACAGAAAAGAGGATCTTTCCTGAAATTTTTAATCCGTATCTGCTGCGCGCGGTCATCCACATCAATTACTGTACACAGCTGATCTTCATACATATATCTGAGCCGGAGCGGCAGTTCCTTTTCCGGAATCAGCAGTTCCTCCAACATTTCCGGGTGCTCCCGAAGGATGCAAAGCAATGCCGCGGCCGCTCCTTTTGCGGTGCCCTGCCTGCTCTCCCAATACTCCACCGTTTTTACGGACACCCCCATAAGACTGGCCAGCTCCCTCTGTTTCAGTTTCAGTTTTTTCCGAATGCGTTTCACTTCAGCGGCAGCCAATGTTTCCTGCAATGCAAATTCCATGCCGACCCCTCCCTGATGCTGTTAATAAGGTATACTCCTGATTCCCGTAATTTCCGGCGATTTCATGTAAACTGTCCTATGTGAATAGTATAACACAATCACTACTAAATATAAGGGGTATTTTTATTTTTTTCTACTAAATTTTAGGGTTTAATCTGCGACAACGCATATTCTTCCCTGAATCATCTGTCATCCGAATAATTTTGTACAGTGATCTGCAAAAATAAAAAGGCTCCAAACCCAGCTGTTTATAGGGGTTTGAAGCTCTTCTACAAAAGGCGCAGACCGGATTTGAACTGTATATCCCCTTTATTTGTACCTGAATTTTTTATAGTATAATTGTTAAATCCTACAAAAAATCCAGCATTTACGCATATTTCACGGCATGTCGTTATGCAAAAAAATTATTCCATATGTGTATTTTTTAAAACTGTGCAACACAAAATGCAACACGGAGATGATACAAGTTCCCCGGAGTTTTTGCTCCGGGGAATAATATTTTTTCAATCTTTCTTGACGTACTTACTGGAAATCCAGGCAATCTGATCTTTGCCATCAAGATGGACTTTGATGTGAGTAAACCCGGCTTTTTCCTGGCCGTCAATCTCAAAACGGTTTCCTTTTCCCAGCTGCCCTAAAGATTTGTAATTGGTTCCCGGGCCAGAGCGCACGTTGACATTAGAGCCAGTGCAGACAGCGGTACCGATGGCTTTCCACCCGACATCGGATGTCGGGTTATCATACACAACATAATCCTTGTGCATATAGCCAATACCGATACCGGCCACTTTGATGTGCACCCACTCACCAGATGTCTTTTCATCCACCTCAAAGCGCTGCCCCTTATTGAGCTGCCCCAGAGGGTCATAGGATTTCCCCGGGCCGGAGCGAACGTATACCCCGTTACCGCCACAGACTGCCGTGCCGGTGGCTTTCCAGGTCTCAGCTTTGCTGTATACCGCCTTGCCGTCCTTATCATAGACGGTATATCCCGCTTCACAGGCTGCTTTGGCGTTCTCCAGGCTCTCATATGCTCCGATCTGGCTGCCTGCATCACTCCAGGACTTACGGATCCGGTACATCTGGCCAGAGGATGCGCCTACGCTGTACACTGCCTTACCATCCTTGTCATATACCGTATATCCGGCTTTGCAGGCTGCTTTGGCATTGTCCAGATTTTCGTAGGCTCCGATCTGACTTGCAGCGTCCGCCCAGTTTTTCCGAATCCGGTACATCTGACCGGTTCCGCCGGCGGAACTGCCACCGGAGATCCGGGCCTTAAACTCCTCCCAGGTCCAGCTGGTCTTATACTTATTGTTATTGACGTAAGGCGCCGGGCAGTGCTTATTGACAATATCATAATGCCGCAGCACATGACTGGCCGGGATGCCCAGATCCTGCATAAGCTTTTTCACCAGCTGCACACAGGCCTCCTGGGTCTCCGTGGTAAAATACCACCGCGGATCCGAAGGATTGCTGGCATTACCATCGCATTTTACACACAGCTCAATGCCGATGGTGTTGCTGTTGCGGGCTTCCGGATGTTTCTGGGTGTAGTATCCACCGGTGCCTACCTGCCACAGGATTGCATCATGTTTGGCTGCCTGGTAGATAGTGCCATCCCAATAGATATAGTAGTGGGCCCCGTAGCCGCCGGCCTCTACCTTGTTATTCTGGCCAACTACGCCCAGGTAATGGATGGCGATAAATTTCTTCCCATTTCCCCACTGCGGGACGTTTTTATCGCTGATTACATTGATAATATTCATAAGCTGCTCCTTTCTGTGCGGTGTCGCACAAAGAGGGCGATCACTCGCCCTCCGCTGAATCTTTATTTACGATTTTATCTGCCACTTCCAGTCCCTTGACCAGAATCTGCGGGACGTTAAACCCGGCCTCCACAAAATTTTCGCAGATGGAACGGATCTCATTAATTAACAAGCTGGCCAGCACAAACCATCCCAGCAGGGTGGTGATCCCCAAATCAATACCGATTACCTTGCCAATCTCAATAAATACCGCGCTGGCCCCAAAGGCTACCATAATCATAATCCAGTACCCCAGTTTCTTCAGGACGCCTTTCCATCCAGCCACGGAGTTTTCCTTTTTCAGCAGCCGGCTTTTCATCCAGCCCGTAAGCCAGTCAGCAACGTTTAAAAGTGCGAAGGCCAGGAACAGCCACCAGTGCTCCCCAAAAATATATGAGAGCACTGCCACGATGGTTCCAACGACAACATTGTAGGTGTCGATGATCTTATCCGCGTACATTTTCTTCATTTCCCTCACTTTCCTTCCCTGTTATGTTTCCTGGTCTAAGACTGCATAGACCATCTCCTGCAGGTTACTCAGGGCTGGTACCTGCTCCCGCTGATAAGTACCGGCTTTCACAAGACGTACCCAGCTCTGCACCAGAGCGCTGTTTTCATTAAACATTCTCCTCACCTCCCTCTGCTGCCATGGATGTTGCGATCAGCATCGTCATCTCTGCCACCGCCATATCCATGTTGGCCTGCATGGTATCCATCCGTTCCTCCATACCATCCATTCTTTTTTCCACATCGTTGGGGCGGTACAGCTTTACACGGATCGCAGTGCCGGTCACCGGTACCTTCTGCTGATCCTCGCCCTCTGTGTAATCCACGATGGCGTCATACTCTTTTGCCACCTCCTGCAGCTGAGTAAAACCGGTATAGGACTGGAACAATTCGCCCAGATAATCCACTACCCAAATTTTTTCTGTATTTTCCGGATTGGAAAAGAGCTGATCCGCCTGCTCAAGCGTCATATTGTCCGCGGCCAGCATCAGGGTAAGGTAATCCCCTGCCGGCAGGACACCGTCTGTAATAATAGTTACTTCCTGGTCATTGTTTAATTTGATTTTTCCCATGGTCAATCTCCTTTTTTATGA
>DVON01000020.1 GCA_018713585.1 Candidatus Pullilachnospira stercoravium
ATGATGTATAATATACAAAGCGAAAGTAATGGGGGTATTATATGAATATTTTATTTTTTCTGACACCGAAGAGCGAGGTTTCTCTGGTATACAATGATCAGTCCCTGTCTCAGGTTCTGGAGATTATGGAGAACTGCAGGTATACGGCAGTTCCCATGCTGAACCGGAACGGAAGATATGTGGGAACGGTAACGGAAGGAGATCTGTTGCGGTTTGTGAAGCAGAAGTATTCTTTGAATTTGAAGAATGCGGAGGATTACCAGATCAGCAGAGTTCCTCTAAGGTGGAAGTACAAGACCGTCAGCATCGACTGCGATATGGAGGATCTGATGGATGTGGCCATGAACCAGAATTTCGTTCCGGTGGAAGATGATTCTGACAATTTTATCGGCATTATCCGCAGAAAGGATATTCTGGAGTACTGCTATAAAAAGAGCAGGGCAGGCCAGACGCTGATGAATAAAGAGGGAAAGGGTGCCTGACGGGCATCCTTTTTCAGGCTTCGGGGTCTTTTTCCGTTTGCCGGGTTTTCAGAATGGATATTCGATGATATAATAGATAGGATAAGGCGGCAGAAGTGCCGTTAAAAAGGATTAGTCTGGAGGATACTATGAAGAAGATAATTGATTTGATCGACCAGGAGATGACTGCTGCGTTTGAAAAAGCAGGCTATGAGGCGTCCTATGGAAAGGTGACGCTGTCCAACAGACCGGATTTGTGTGAATATCAGTGTAACGGCGCCATGGCGGCGGCGAAGACATACCGGAAGGCTCCCATTATGATTGCGAAGGATGTGACGGCACAGCTTGCCAGCTGCCCCCTGTTCGCGTCCGTGGAGGCGGTAAATCCTGGATTTATCAACATCCGTCTGGCCGGAGAGTTTCTGGCGGAATATATGAATCAGATGGCCGGCAGCCAGCGGATGGGCGTGGAAAAGACGGACAGCCCCAAGAAAATCATTCTGGATTACGGCGGACCCAACGTGGCCAAGCCGCTTCACGTGGGACATCTGCGCTCCGCCATCATCGGCGAGAGCCTGAAGCGGATGGGCCGCTATATGGGACATGAGGTGATCGGCGACGTACATCTGGGAGACTGGGGACTTCAGATGGGACTGATTATCACGGAGCTTCAGGAAAGAAAACCGGAGCTGGTGTATTTTCAGGAGGATTATGAGGGAGAATATCCCGAAGAGGCGCCCTTTACCATCGGTGAGCTGGAAGAGATTTATCCGGCTGCCAGCGCCCGCTCCAAGGAAGATGAGGAATACAGAAACCGGGCTCTGGAGGCCACGCATCAGCTGCAGATGGGCAGACGGGGATACCGGGCTTTGTGGAACCATATCCTTCAGGTTTCTGTGACGGATCTGAAGAAAAATTATGCCCGGCTCAATGTGGAGTTTGACCTGTGGAAAGGGGAGTCCGACGTTCAGGAATATATTCCCGGTATGGTGAAGGAGCTGACGGACAGCGGACTGGCCTACGAGGATCAGGGAGCCATTGTGGTGGATGTGAAGGAAGAGACGGATACCAAGGAAGTTCCGCCCTGCATGATTTTGAAGTCAGACGGCGCGGCCCTGTACACCACCACGGATCTGGCCACTATTGTGGAGCGTATGAAGCTGTATCATCCGGATGAGATTCTGTACGTGGTGGACAAACGGCAGGAGATGCATTTTGTGCAGGTGTTCCGCTGTGCCAGAAAGGCCGGCATGGTGGAGGAAGACACAAAGCTGTCTTTCCTGGGATTCGGAACCATGAATGGAAAAGACGGAAAGCCCTTTAAGACCAGAGAGGGCGGGGTGATGCGTCTGGAGAATCTGATCCGGGAAATCAATGAGGAAATGTACAGGAAAATTGTGGATAACCGCAGCATCAAGGAGAAGGATGCCCGTGCCACCGCGGAAACTGTGGGACTTTCTGCCATTAAATACGGGGATCTTTCCAACCAGGCTTCCAAAGACTATGTGTTTGATATGGACCGCTTTACATCCTTTGAAGGAAATACAGGACCCTATATTCTGTATACTACGGTGCGTATCAAATCGATTCTCGCAAAATACCGGGAGGAAGGAAACAGCCTGGAAGATCTGAAGATTCTGCCTTTCGCGCAGGACAGCGAGAAAGCGCTGATGCTGGAAACAGCAAAATTCAACGGGGTGATCGCAAACGCTTTTGAGGACAAAGCGCCCCATAAGATATGCTCTTATATTTATGAACTGGCTAATGCTTTCAACAGATTTTATCACGAAACCAGGATTCTCGGCGAGGAGAATCAGGACAGAAAACGTTCGCTGATCGCTCTTCTGATCCTTGTGCGTGACGTGCTGGAAACCTGCATCGATGTGCTGGGATTTTCCGCACCGGAGAAAATGTAAGGACAGAGAACCGGCGGCGTAAGCCGCCCCTGTCCGGAAAACGGGAGGACCTATGAAAAAAACATCAAAGACAGGGATCAATATATTGATTTTTATTATTCTGATCCTTGTACTTGCGCTGGGGATTCTTGCCATCGTGCAGTATGGAAGATTCCGCGACCAGATGGAAGAGAAAGCACGGCAGGAGGCGCAGGCAGAGGCGGAGGCAACCGTGACGCCCACCCAGACACCTACACCGGAGCCCACACCGGATCCTTCGGATCCGGAGGTGATCCGGGAACAGCTGATCGGAAGTATTCAGACCGCCATTGAGGAAAATAATGTGAATACCATGGCGAATATTCTTCGTTATACGGCTTCCGATGGAAGTATAACTGCCTACCCTGCCGAAGACGTGGCGGAGGTGCTGCTGCATCTGAAACGGGATTCCGCGGATTACTGGAATTTTTTCACCGCCCTTCGGAGTGAGAGTACGTCGGTGAACGCGGATGGGGAAAGTCAGGTACTGGTGCTGAGTACTCAGGATTTAAGAAAAATGACCAACACGGCTCCGAAAGAAGGGGAAAGTATTCAGCCGGAGACGCCGGTGGGAGAGGGAAAGATGGTAGCCATCGACGCGGGCCATCAGGCGCAGGGGGACAGCAACCAGGAACCCATAGGCCCCGGAGCTTCCCAGACCAAAGCCAGAGTGGCTTCCGGAACCAGCGGATGTGTCAGCGGGGTTCCGGAATATGAACTCAATCTTACGGTGGCCCTGAAGCTGCGGGATGAGCTGGAAAGAAGGGGATATTCCACTTATATGATCCGTGAGGATAATGAGGTGAATGTCAGCAATGCCGAGCGGGCGCAGCTGGCTTCCCAGTCCGGGGCAGATATACTTGTGCGGATTCATGCCAACGGTTCCGAGAATTCCTCGGTGGCAGGAGCGCTGACTATGGCTCCCAGCACCTCCAATCCTTATGTGGACGGACAGATAGTGCAGGAATGTCAGAGACTGTCACAGCTGGTAATCGATTCCTTCTGCGCCGTCACAGGCGCCCAGAATCAGGGGGTGTATCAGACGGATGAGATGAGCGGGCTGAACTGGTGCGCTATTCCTGCCACCCTGGTGGAGATGGGCTATATGACCAATCCGGAGGAGGATGCCCGGATGCAGACGGAGGAATATCAGGCTCTGATGGTACAGGGAATCGCGGATGGTATTGACAGTTATTTCACTTCGTAGAACGGATGGAGGGTCATGCCCTCCCCAGACAGAAGAAGCAGTTTCATCCCTCTGCTTTGGCGGAGGGAAAACTGCTGTGGAAAGAGAGTTGGGAAATGTCTCAGATTATATTATTTGACCTTGACGGGACGCTGACAGAATCCGGCGAGGGTATTACAAAATGTGTACAATACGCGCTTTCACGCTTCGGAATTCAGGAGCCGGATCTTGAAAAGCTGCGCTGCTTTGTGGGACCGCCGCTTCTGGAGTCCTTTATGGAGTATGCCGGACTTTCCCGGGAGGATGCCGAAAAGGCGGTGGAATATTACCGGGAGAGGTACAATACCACCGGAATTTATGAAAACCGGCTTTATCCCAAGATCCGGGAGCTTTTGGAGCTTCTGAAAGTAAACGACAAGATTCTGGGAGTGGCGTCATCCAAACCGGAAGTGTACGTCCGGAAGATTCTGGAGTATTTTAAGGTGGATGGATATTTCCAGGTGATCGTGGGAAGTGAACTGGACGGACGGCGTACCGGGAAGGCCGAGGTCATCGAAGAAGCTCTCCGGCGTCTGGATCTGAACTGGCAGAGAGACAGCGTGCTGATGGTGGGTGACCGCGAGCATGACGTGAAAGGAGCCAGAGAATGTGGGCTTCAGTGCATTGGTGTCACCTACGGCTATGGAACCAGGGAAGAACTGGAGACGGCCGGAGCCGTCTATGTGGCGGAATCGGTGGAGGATCTGGGTATCCTGGCAAGCCCCAATGATGAGGAAACCACAGAGCATGTGGAGTCGGTGCGGGCATCCGGAAAAAAGCGCCACGTAAGAAGGCATCGCCGCAGGCATGGCGTAGATTCCGGTACAGAAAATGGAGACAGGGGCGCGGCCGGAACGGATGAGCAGAAGGAAAAGGCCACGTTGGTCAAGGACGGGCAGCCTGTTGGGGCGAAGAAGGAGGAGGCATTGACGGAAAATCCTCCGGAGAATGGCGGGGCAAAAGACGGAAGAGCAGCGGAGAAAAACAGAGAAACCGCCGAAGGAGCCCGGATGGCCGCGGCACATCCGGTATTTCGGATCTGGCGGGCGATATATCCGGTACTGCTGCACTATGTAATCAGCATCCTGGTGGTCTGCGGCATGGTGGCCTTTTTCCTCCTGGCGGACAAAATGGCCGCGAGACCGGAGGATCCCCAGGGAACTGCCCGTCTGGTGCAGGAAAACAATTTGTATCAGATCCTGATCACTTCTGTGATCGGCGGAGTGGTGATGTTCCTGCTCTACCGGAAGGATCAGCTTGCCAGAAAGGCCGGATTTTTGGGAAGACGGGGACCGGACCGGATCTGGGCGCCTCCGGTGATGTGGATTTCCGTGATTGTGCTGGGAATTGCCGGAAGCCAGTTTTTTAACGATGTGATCTGGCTGACACGGCTGCGGGAAATTTTCCCGGGCTATGACCAGGCGGCCGCTTCTGCCATGGAAGGGCAGCCTGTCTGGCTGCTGATGGCATCGGTGGGGATTCTGGCGCCCATTGCGGAGGAGCTGGTCTTCCGGGGACTGGTGTACCGGAGGCTGCAGGACTGGATGGCACCCTGGATGGCGATTCTTCTTTCTTCTCTGATATTCGGGCTGTATCACGGAAATGTGGTTCAGTTTGTCTACGCGGCGCTGACGGGAAGCCTGTTCGCGCTGATGTACTACCGAACCGGGACGCTGGGAGCGGCCATGGCCGGCCACGCGGCGGCAAATCTGTGGAGCCTGTTCGGAAGCGGTTGGATGCAGGGAATTCTGGAAAATCATCCTCGTCTGGTACCGGTAAAGCTGCTGGCGGAGATCCTTCTGGCAGTAATCCCGGCTTACTGGATCTTTGCCAGCCGTCGAAAAAAGTCGGAAAAACAGTAAATCATTAAAGAAAAATAAAGAGGCAGGTTTTTGGTTGACAAAGACCTGCCTTCTGTTATATGATGAACCTATCAAATTTCTATTTCAAAATCTCAGGGGAATTCTCCCCGGTATTTTCCAACAAATTTAACTGAACAGAGGCCAAAAGGTGTTTTTGTTGTGCCCGAAAAGCAGCCTGTCCCCGGAAGCTTGCCCGAAGGAGGCAGGAAGGCAGAGGGGAAAGTGCGCGCGTTTCCGGAAAATCTGCCCGCCATGGGGAAAGTGTAAATTTGATCATAAATCTGTTTAGGAGGAACGATCATGAAAAACAAAAAAATCTGGATGGGAAGCGCGGCTGCGGCTGTGTTGGCTGCAGTGATGACGGCAGGAGGAATCATGGCTTATTTTACCGATACGGAAGAGAAGGTGAACCATTTCACCGTGGGAAGCGTGGAGATTACCCTGGAAGAGCCGAAATGGGACGAAAAGCCGGATGAAGATGAGGACGGCGTTCCGGATGAGGCGGAGGACCTTCTGCCGGTGCAGACAGTGACCAAGGATCCGCAGATCACCAACACGGGAACCAACGACGCATTTGTGTTTGCGGTGGTCCAGGTACCCTGCAGGAACATTGTTACCGCCAACACGGACGGCACGAAGAATCCCCAGGCCATGACGGACCTGTTTTCCTACCGGCCGGGGAATGCCTGGACCAGTCTGGGAATGTACGAGGTAACCGGGGAGGATGGAACGGTCACGGCTCATAAATATCTGTATGCCTACGCTCCGCTGGGGGAAAACTGTACGGTGGTGAAACCCGGGGAAACCACCCAGCCGCTTTTTGAAAGCGTCACCTTTGTCAATGCGGTGGAAGGACAGGGTCTGGAGAATGCAGCCTTTGATCTGGAGATCAGCGCTTACGGCATACAGACTACGGATCTTGACGGCGGCAGGGAGACGCCGGCTCAGGTGTGGGGTATTCTTTCCAATCAGAAGGAGCTTCCGGAGACGTATCAGTAGGCGGGAGGTGATCCGGAGAGATGAAAAGAACAATCAGCGGATGGATCCTGGCTGTGGTTATCCTGCTCTCTGCCTGGTCTGCTGCCGGTGTATTTGCCTATTTCACCGGCGGCGACCGGATCACCAACCGTTTTGGGGTGGGATATAACGATGTGGAGATCCGGGAGGAATTTCCGGATCCCGACCCGGAGGATGAGGAGATTACCAAGAAAGTATCCTTTGTCAATACCGGGCCGGTGGACTGTTTCGCCCGGGCAAAGCTGGTATTTGGCAGCCAGGAGGCGGAGGATGCCGTCAGGATGCAGATGAATGGTGGTCAGTGGAAACAGGAAGCGGACGGATACTATTATTACCAGAAAACGCTGGCGCCGGGAGAGGAAACGGAAGAACTGCTCTTGGCCCTGAACGTGGAAGGGGAGATCAGCCAGGAGGAAAAGGAGTTTGATCTGACAGTTTATGTGGAGACGGTGCAGGCGCTGGCGGGCGAGGATCCGCTTACGGCATTTTCCCGTCTCACAAAGTGACAGGGAGGTGGAAAATCCGTGAAAAAGAGAATGGCGGTTCTGGCAGGAGTGGCAGTGTTTCTGACCGCGGCCACCGCGGCAGCGGCGGTTTCCCGGGTGTCTACGGTGGAAGTGCTGTCCACCGGCAAGGTGGATATCCGGCTGGAGGAACTGGTTCAGGGACCAGAAGGGATTTCTTCCTGGACGGATCAGATCGCGGTGATGCCGGGGATGGAGATTTCAAAGATTCCGAGAATCAGCAATGGGGCGGCGGATTGCTATGTGCGGGCCCTGGTGGAATTTTCGGGAGGGGAGGAAAGCGGACGGACCCTGGATGTGGCGGATCTGTACGGAATTTCCGATGACTGGGTACGTCAGGGAGATTACTACTATTATAAGAAGATTTTAAAAAGCGGAGAAAGCACGGATCTTTTCCAGGGAATCCGGATTCCGGAGGACTGGGAGCAGACACCGGAAGCGGACGGAGACTGGGAGGTGCGCGTCCGGGTGGACGCGGTGCAGGCGGCTCATATGGAGCCGGATTTTTATGAGGAAGATCCATGGGAAAGCGGAGGGCGCACGGTGACTATTGAAGCGGCCAGGATGGAGGAACCGCTGCTGACAGAGGAGACCATGGAAATACGGACGGTATTGGTGGACGAGACGGCCAGGCAGCTGCTGGCCCGGCCGGAGGATTTTATCGGCGATTTTGGCACGTTCCTTCCGGGAGATACCAGGGAGCGGCTGGTGCAGCTGGAGAACCGCACCGACAAGGCCAGGAGCCTGTATTTCCGGGTAGAGGCCGGGGAAGAGTGGATGGATCAGATGAACCTGACGGTGACCGTGACAGCGGACGGGCAGGAAAGTATCCGATGGGAAGGAAAACTGACAGACTCCCAGTGGAAGGAATACCGGCAGATCTGCAGGCTTTCGCCGGGGGAAAGCGGACAGCTGGCCATCGAACTGTCCCTGCCCGGGGAACTGGGCAACCAGTATTCCGCCAGAAGCGGGGAAGCATTATTTGAGCTGTGCGCGGATGAAGAAACCGCAGAGGCCGCCCGGCCGCCGAAAACCGGGGACGCCACAGGTACGGTATGGGCGCTTCTGGCTGCGGAGGCGGGAGCGGTTGGCATTTTGGCTGCCGGTATTCTGCACAGAGTCCGGCGGCGGAAAGGAGGAACACATGGCAGGAAAAATGGCTGAAATCGGGAAATGGGCGGTTTTCTGTCTTCTGACGGGACTGGCGCTGCTTCTGGCAGGACCGGTCCTTCTGGGACTGCGTCCCCGAATCGTGGTCAGCGGTTCCATGGAGCCGGCGGTGCCGGTGGGAAGTCTGGCTTACATTCGTCCTTCCCGGGACGCAGAAGCCGTCCGGGAGGGGGATATTATCGTCTATCAGACGGGAGATTCCATGACAGTGCTGCACCGGGTGATCTGCGCAGATGCCGGGGATCACAGCTTTGTGACCAGAGGAGATGCCAACGAGACGGAAGATCCGGGGCGTATATCCTTTGAGCAGTATCGGGGGAATCTGGTGTTTGTGATTCCGCTGGCAGGATATCTGGCGGCAGCTCTCCAGCAGCATCGGGCCGCGGCGGCGGGACTGCTGGCAGCAATTCTGGCTGTGTTGGTGATCCGGCATCTGGCCGGTAGGAGAAAGCAGGTGATGACTGGTGAAAATATTTAGAAAAATTCTGTGCGGGCTGCTGGCTCTGGCCGCGGTGCTGGGGTGCGCCGCAGCGGCAAATCCGCAGGCTGTGCGGGCGGAGGGGGAGGAAACTTTCTTCATCAATCCTTCCCAGGGAGGAATTTCAACGTTTTCCCTGGACAACAGCTCCAATTTGAATGTCAATAACGAACGGTACGACAAGTTCTGCTGGGATAAGACGAATCCAGGAGACAGCAGCTGTCCCCAGCTGGGAACCGGACTGAAGTATATTGTAGGAGATGACCTGAATCCGGACGGCAGGGGAAACTGGAGATATGTGTACTGCCTGGAATTTGAGAAAAGCAGCCCCTGGGGACAGTTGATGTCTTTTGTGGGATTTACCAACCGGAAGATTTCCTACGCGCTGTATTACGGGGCTGTCTATTACGGGCAGCCTTGCCGGTACGCGGGATATTCCACGGGGGACTGGCAGATGGATTATTTTGTCACGCAGATGGCCATCCATATTCTCAACGATGAGTTTACGCTGGGAGCCCTCAGGAAATCTCTGGATCATCCGGGAAGCGCTGCCACGGACGGTGAAAAGGAGCTGGCCTATGACCGGATCCGGAAAATGGTGAACGATGCCAATGATCAGGGTAACTACGGCGGCTACACCAGCGACGGCTGGATCGACATGGGCCAGGGAACCTTTTCCGTCACCGGCTATCAGGACAGCTGGTCAAAGTCGGGGGAATCCTATGTTTCCGGAGGCGCGTTTCAGGCCAATTTTCAGAGCTATTACGGCTATGATTACCGGGAACAGATCGCCGATTACCAGATAGAGGTTCCCCAGCAGGTAACGGTCAGCAAAAGTGATGAGAAAACGTATTCCGATTTCCGGCTTCAGATCAGCAGGGAGCAGTTTGAAAACTGGCAGCTGACCGGGAAAACCATTCCGGTGAAGGTTACCATGAAAATTCCCAGGTACTGGGGCGGCGGTATATACCGGCACGGAAACGGGATTCAGGATGTGTGCTTTCTCACCTGGTCCCATTCCGGCGGAGACGCCGTATACAGCGACTCCGCGCAGCTGCATATCCCAAAGGTCACCCGGGATCTGACCATCCGGAAGCAGGACGCCGATGACGGGAAAGCTCTTCCCGGCGCGGTGTTTTCCCTTTGGGCCTACGACGGGAACAGCTATGGGAAAAAACTGAAGAATTTTACGGACAACGGAGACGGTACCTACACCTGCAAAGAAATCGATTATACACAGACTGTGGACGGGTGGTTTCTGGTGAAGGAGGAAAGGGCGCCGGACGGGTATGACAAACGTTATGTGCCGGGAAACAGTACGGATCAGTCGGATTACGAGGCGTACGGAGGCAGACAGCTGCACATGACGGCGGCCGGACTGACTTTTGACGGCGTGCCGGAGGGAACTGTATTCAAGGATGAAAAGCTGGTTCCCCAGGCCCGGCTGGAGGTGAAAAAATACGACGCCGCAGACGACCGGATTCTGGAGAACGCGGAAATCAGTGTATTTGAATGGAGTAAGGCATCGGGAACATATAAGGAGAAGCCGCTGCAGCTGCTGACTTATGACCGGGACAGCCAGAGGTATGTGACGGGAGAGGCGCTGACCAGAACGGAGGAGAATCAGGGGAAATTCCTGATAAAAGAGACCCAAATGCCGGAGGGCTACCGCTGTCCCTTCAGCCGGGAGATCCAGATCAGTAAGCCGGGACTGACAACGGTTTCCGTTGACGCGCCCAATTATCCGGTACGGACCGTTTCCATAACAAAGAGAATCCGGGCCGCGGATGTGAACTGGGCCCATGGAAATCCCACGTTCTTTTTCAAAATCAGCGGGAAGGATGTGAACGGGGAGGAGCATACGTACCGGTGCTTTGTGGAACTGACCGCCCAGGATCAGAGCGGGGAATATCTGGAGAAAACCACGGCGGTGTCCGGGATTCCCGCCGGAAATTACCAGGTGGAGGAGGAAGGAGAGGTGCTGCGCTACATCCTGGCGGATGCCCAGGCTCTGACGGAAAACGCGAAGGTAAAGAAGGAAAATCTGGAAAAGATCAACGGGGTGCAGAAAATTGCCGCGTCCTTTTCCTGTGACTTGACGCTGGCGGACGCCGCCGTCCGTTTTTTCAACGAAAAGGTGATGCATGACCGGTATACAGATAATCAGGTGCTGGCAAACCATATTTCCTTAAAATAGAGGGCGCGAAATGGCGGCGGCCATGAAAGAGGAGCAGAAAAACGGAGTATTATAATTGAGGGCAGAATTTAACGAAAAAGTGCTTGTATCGTCATTTCCTTTATGCTATAATCAGAAGGTCGCAAAAAACACCTGTGCCGATTCCCGGAAGGGTGCCTGGCGATCAGGTCTTCAGGAATATGAAGTACAGGGAAGAGTAAAACCAAAAAGGAGATAAAAAAATGAGCGTACTTTCAATGAAACAGTTACTGGAAGCAGGTGTGCATTTCGGACACCAGACAAGAAGATGGAACCCCAAAATGGCGGAGTACATCTACACCGAGAGAAACGGAATCTACATCATTGACCTGCAGAAGTCCGTTGGCATGGTGGACGATGCCTACAAGGCTGTTTCCGATATCGCAGCAGACGGCGGAACCATTCTGTTCGTTGGAACAAAGAAACAGGCGCAGGATGCCATCAAGACAGAGGCTGAGCGCTGCGGCATGTTCTATGTAAACGAGAGATGGCTGGGCGGTATGCTGACAAACTTCAAGACGATCCGCAGCAGAATCGAGAGACTGAAAGAGATCGAGGCTATGGAAGAGGACGGAACCTTTGACGTTCTGCCGAAGAAGGAAGTTATTGCGCTGAGAAAAGAGATGTCCAAGCTGCAGAAGAACCTGGGCGGAATCAAAGAGATGAAGAGACTTCCGGATGCGATCTTCGTAGTAGATCCCAAGAAGGAAAGAATCTGCGTTCAGGAGGCTCACGCGCTGGGTATTCCGCTGATCGGTATCTGTGATACCAACTGCGATCCGGAGGAACTGGATTATGTGATCCCGGGCAACGATGACGCAATCCGTGCCGTAAAACTGATCGTTTCCAAGATGGCTGACGCTGTAGTGGAGGCAAACCAGGGCGCGACCGGCGAAGAGGAATTCGTTGAGGAAGCTGTAGAGGAGACTGCAGAGGAAGAGTAATCTGCGGACAAATTGATCGGAGGAAATGAAGATGGCTATTACAGCAGCAATGGTAAAAGAGTTAAGAGAGATGAGCGGTGCCGGAATGATGGACTGTAAGAAAGCTCTTACAGCTACTGAAGGCGATATGGACAAGGCTATGGAGTTCCTGAGAGAGAAGGGACTGGCCACCGCACAGAAGAAAGCCGGAAGAATCGCAGCAGAAGGTATCGTTATGCTGAAGGTTACCGATGACGGCAAGAAGGCAGTGGCTGTTGAGGTAAACGCCGAGACAGACTTCGTTGCAAAGAACGAGAAATTCCAGGGATATGTGGCACAGGTTGCTGAGCAGGCTCTGGAGACATCTGCCGCTGACGTGGACGCTTTCCTGGCTGAGACCTGGAAGTTCGACACCAGCAAGACCGTGAACGAGGCTCTGGCCGGACAGATCGCGGTAATCGGCGAGAACATGAAGATCCGCCGTTTCCAGCAGGTGGAGGAGTCCAACGGATTCGTTGCTTCCTACACTCATATGGGCGGTAAGATCGGTGTTCTGGTTGACGTGGAGACCGACGTGGTGAACGATGA
Organism: Candidatus Pullilachnospira stercoravium; assembly: GCA_018713585.1. Classification (GTDB taxonomy): domain Bacteria; phylum Bacillota; class Clostridia; order Lachnospirales; family Lachnospiraceae; genus Pullilachnospira; species Pullilachnospira stercoravium. Next base: position 12,398 of record DVON01000020.1, read on the forward strand.
GATCAAAGAGATGGCAAAGAACGTTGCCATGCAGGTTGCTGCTCTGAAACCGCAGTACACCAGCAGAGATGAGGTAGACGCTGCCTACATCGAGCATGAGAAAGAGATCCTGACCGTTCAGGCCAAGAACGAGAAACCGGATGCCAACGATAAGATCATCAACGGCATGGTAATGGGACGTATCAACAAAGAGCTGAAAGAGATCTGTCTGCTGGATCAGGTATATGTGAAGGCTGAGGATGGAAAACAGCCGGTTGGAAAATATGTGGAAGAGGTTGCCAAAGCCAACGGCGCGAAGGTAACTGTAAAAGGCTTCGTTCGTTTCGAGACCGGAGAGGGTATCGAGAAGAAGGAAGAGGATTTCGCGGCTGAGGTTGCGAAGCAGATGGGAATGTAATGCGGAGTTTGCATTGAATTTCTGATAATAAAACCCTTATAAGCGGTGATTTTATATCGCTTATAAGGGTTTTTATAATATAGGAAATATGCAGTGGAGCATAAAGTTTGGTTGAT
>DVON01000209.1 GCA_018713585.1 Candidatus Pullilachnospira stercoravium
AATATAATCGCAATCCCTGCGGTGTTCTCATCATTTCCTGACAATTATCGAAAGCAATGGCGGCCATAGTTTGTGATCTTTCCGTCATTTTTCAACTTAATTGTATAAGATGGAAACCACCGTGTCTGCACGTAGAATATTGGCATCATCCTAAAGCCCTTCATAATCAAACAGCGGAATAAAACTCTCCCTGGCTGTCTCCCCTTCCTGGAAAAATCCGTTGGAGATTCCCAGCTCCAGGGCATAGTCCAGCACCTTCTCATATTCCCGCTTCGTCACCCGCCGGGCAAGCTCCGGGTACGCCTCCACCTGCGGCAGCGGCGTGTACTGGTTCATGATGCTGATATAGATGGAATCCCCGTACCGCTCATGCAGGTATTTCAGCACCGCCATGGAATCCTTCGTATGCCCCGGCAGAATCAGATGGCGGACAATCACGCCTTTCTGCACATAGCCCTCTTCGTCAAACTCACACAAGCCTGCCCGGCGTACCATCCAGTCCACCGCCCGGCACGCCATCCGGGGATAATCTTCGGCATGGGAATATTTCTTTGCCAAACCGGGATCCATGTATTTGAAATCCGGCAGCCATACATCCACCAGATCTCCCAGCGTCTCCAGCGCTTTTTTGCTTTCATAGCCGCTGGAATTATAAACCACCGGAATCCGCAGGCCTCTCTTTTTGGCCTCTGTCAGCGCCCCGGCTGTCTGAGGGGCGAAATGGCCTGCGGTCACCAGGTTAATATTGGCTGCCCCCTGTTCCTGCAATTCAAGAAAAATCTCCGTCAGCCGCGAAAGAGGCACCGGCTTTGCCACCTCTCCTGCGGCAATGGGCCGGTTCTGGCAGAAGACACAGCCCAGGCTGCAGCCGGAGAAAAAGACGGCGCCGGATCCTCTGGCACCGGAAATGCAGGGTTCCTCCCACATATGCAGGGCCGCCCGGGCCCCCATCACCTCTGCCGTCATCCCGCAGTACCCCCGTTCCCCGGCCAGCCGGTTTACCCGGCAGCGTCTGGGGCAGAGGGTGCAGGATTCCAGCAATGCTCTTTGTTCCTTTGTCATGATACCATCCGGTACCTGCGCGCCCAGGCCTGTCTGCGGCATCCCACCTTCCGTCACGGTTTCTTCTCCTTCCTTATGTCCAGCAGGCATCCGATGGCCACCCCCAGCGCCAGCCCTAACGCCAGATTGTCTGCCAAAATTCCAAACACAACTCCAAGGCTCAGCGCAATGGCAAGATAATTATTCTCTTTTTTTCTGTCATTTTTTTCCTTTTCGCTGTTTTCATTATTCATAGTCTTTTCCCCGTTTTCATTTCCTGTATGCCTGATCCCCAAAGGATTATACCCTCCTGAGCAGCAGATACAAATTTACAAGGACCATCAACATCGCAAAAGCAATCAGCACTGAATTGATAATCCTGATCCCTTTCGACGATGTGTTCTTGATTCCAAGCGCCAGATAAGCAATCCACACCAGATATGCGATAAATATGACCCCACTGTCGCGAAGAAGCAGCGACAGCAGAAACAATGCGTTTACCGCCGTCATCCCTTTTTCGGAAAACAAATTCTTCCTGACATTTTTCACGGCAGTACCTCCTTGATGGCTGTTATACCATGATCGCTTTGCTCTCATGGTGCCTCCGGCGGGATGTGCAGCGACTTTCTGCGGTTCCGTAGAAATCGCTTATGCACAGGTATAATACCCACTCTGAACCTATTATACCATCTCCCGCCACCGCCTGTCATTTCTTTTCACCATCCACAAAACCAATTCCCCAGATAATTTCCCGAACCGTTTCTCCCCCAACAGCCTTCCTTCTCTCCCTTCCCCTGCCGCCCCTTTCCCCAAACGGATAACCCATAAAATCCCGCAAATTCCCCACGCATAAATTTCCCCGCCGCTCATATGATGTTATAAAGAATCGCAGTAACGCACCGCGCCCTCAAAACCCATAGGCCGGGCCGCTGCTCCAAAGGAGTGAGTGTATGAGTTCCAAAACCAAAATCGTCGTGCTGCATATGAAAGAAGTAATCTATACCGCTATCTTTCTCGTACTTGCCATTCTGATGATCGCGCTTCTGGTGATGATGTTCGGCCCCGGAAAAGAACAGAGCACGGACACCGCATCCACCGCTGCCGAGACCTCCGAACCTGACCGGTATGTGGCCGGGGTATATACCACCGCCATTGAACTGGGCGACAGCAGCTTTGACGTGCAGGTGACGGTGGATACCAACCACATCAACGCCATCGAGCTGGTGAATCTCAGTGAAACCACCACTGCCATGTACCCGCTGATGGAGCCCACGCTGGAAAGTCTGGCCAGTCAGATTTATGCCAGCCAGTCCACGGAAAATATCACCTACGAGGATGAGAACAAGTATACCTCCATGCTGCTCCTGGAGGCCATCAAATCTGCCCTGGCAAAAGCAGCGCCGGAGTCCTGATCCAGGACCCCGGCGCTCCTTCCCTGCAATGGAAAGTTTGCGCAGCGCGTTTTCCATTGCATCTCCTTCTTCTGTCTCTTTATCTTCCGGTAATTTATCCTACGCGTCCTTCTGTTTCCACAGAAAAATCCCATACCCGGCCCCCAGCTTTCCGCCGCCCTGCAGATAGTCTGCGATGGCCGTCTGCAGTCTGGTGGTGCGGGGAAGATCGGCAGGATCCTTCTCCCATTCCGGGCCGAATATCCGCCATCCGTCGGAAAATGTTTCTCCCTTTTCCACACTCACCAGATGGAACCGTTCCACAAACCGGCGGATATTTCCCTGGGGCAGCATTTTCATCAGATCCGGATCCAGCAGCCAGGAATCCATCACAAAGGGCACCGTTCCCTGCGGAAACTGATCCCGGTAAAATTGGGCGGCCCTGGCAATGGATGCCTCTGCCTGGGCGGGGTCCAGCGGTCCGCTGGAGGGGATGTGCATATTGATCACCGTGTCGCCTTTCTTTACGGCAAAACCGTCTTCCTGGAAGAGATCCCCCTGGAAGGTTTCTTCCTCAAACTGGAATCTTCCCAGAGCAAACCGGGTGATATCAAAAAACCGGTCGTACCAGAAACCCACAAAGATCCCGTTTACCCCATAAATATTCCGGCACTCCAGCAGCTTCCATTTCAGATCCATCATGGAATCCAGAAACAGGTCATCCGGCAGCCCCTTCTTTTTATAATTTTCCCGGAGAATGCCCGCACACCGCAGCAAAAACAGGAGATCCAGCGTATAGCGGTGAATTCCCGTCTCCTCCTCCATCTGCTCACAGCCGGAAAGCGCCTCCTGAAGCTCCCCCCGGCAGGCTCCTTTTTCCATTTTTTTCATAAGGCCGGCAGCCATTTCATCCAGCCTGCGGCCCCAGATGCCCTCCTGCAGTTTTTTGTCCGCATCCGTCACTTCCCGGACGGCATCCTCCGGGAAGGCCAGTTCTTTCATCAGTTGTTCCATATCCGTCTCCTCTTATCTGCCTGTGCGGCCCGCCGCCCTTTGGAGGCGTCCGCCATTTTCCGCCATTTCTATAAATATTCCAGCTGATCCAGCCAGATCCGCGCGCAGCCGTCGCTGGGCATCCGCAGATCGCCTCTGGGGGATACCGCCACCGTACCCACCTTCGGGCCGTCCGGCAGACAGTTCCGCTTAAACTGCTGGGAGAAAAATCTCCGGTAGAAATTCTTCAGCCATTTCAGAATCACTTCATCCTCGTAAACGCCCGCAAAGGTTTTCCGGGCAATCCGGTAAATTTTTTCCGGTTCATAGCCGGCCCGGAGCATATAATACAGGAAAAAGTCGTGAAGCTCGTAGGGGCCCACCAAATCCTCGGTTTTCTGGGCGATTTCGCCGTCCTTCGGCGGAAGCAGCTCCGGGCTCACCGGCGTGTCCAGAATGTCCAGCAGGATTTCCGTCAGCGCCTGATCGCCGCAGGTGTCCGCGTAGTAGCGCACCAGATGACGCACCAATGTTTTGGGGATGGAAGCATTTACCCCGTACATGGACATGTGATCGCCGTTGTAGGTGGCCCAGCCCAGGGCCAGCTCCGACAGGTCGCCGGTGCCGATCACCAGACCGCCGCTCTGGTTGGCAATGTCCATGATCACCTGGGTACGTTCCCGGGCCTGGCTGTTTTCGTAGGTCACGTCATGTACCTGGCTGTCGTGGCCGATATCCCTGAAATGCACCGTCACCGCTTCCCGGATATCCACCTCCTGCAGGGTGGCCCCCAGGCGTCGGGTCAGTTCACAGGCATTGCGGTAAGTCCGGTCCGTGGTTCCGAAGCAGGGCATGGTCACCGCCCGCACCTGTTTTCTGGGAATGTTCAGATAATCAAAGGCCCGCACCGTCACCAGCAGCGCCAGGGTAGAGTCCAGCCCTCCGGAAATTCCCAGCACCGCGCACTGGCAGCCCGTATGCTCCAGTCTCTTTTTCAGGCCCATGGCCTGAATGGTGAGAATCTCATCACACCGTTTATCCCGCTCCTGGCGCGCGTCCGGTACAAAGGGATGGGCCGGGAAGGTACGGGTAAGCTCCGTATCCCGGGGGAACAGGTTAAATTCCACCTTCAGGTAGTTCTCCTGTCCTTTTACATGGAAGGTGGTCATCTTTCTCCGCTCCGTGGCCAGCCGGTTCACATCAATATCCCCGTAAACTGTCTGGTTCTCAAAGCGGCGGGCCTCCGCCAGAAGCGCTCCGTTCTCCGCAATCAGATTGTGGCCGCCGAATACCAGATCCGAGGAGGATTCTCCTTCCCCGGCGGTGGCGTACAGATAGCCGCAGACAAGACGGGCCGACTGTCCCGTCACCAGATTTCTCCGATACGTATCCTTTCCTGTGATTTCATCCCCTGCCGACAGGTTCACAATCATAGTAGCTCCCGCCATGGCATGTTCCACGCTGGGCGGAGCCGGCACCCAGAGATCCTCGCAGATCTCCGCCGCCACCACAAGCCGGGGCATCTGGAGGCAGGAAAACAGAATCCGCGTGCCAAAGGGAATCTGCTCCCCTCCCAGTTCCACCATCCGCATCCGGCCGTCTGCCGGGGTAAACTGCCGGGCCTCATAGTATTCCGCATAGTTGGGCAGATTCACCTTCGGAATCAGACCCAGAATTTTTCCCCGGTTCAGGGCCGCCGCCACATTGTACAGCTTGCCTTCCACCTCCAGAGGAAGCCCCACAAAAATCAGCGCGTCCACCCGGGCGGTCTCCCGGGTAATCCGCAGCAGCTCCCGCTTCGCGCTTTCCAAAAGCAGATCCTGCCAGAACAGATCCCCGCAGGTATATCCGGTAATGCACAGCTCCGGAAATCCCATGATCCCGGCCCCATGCCGCTCCATTTCTTTCACCAGCCGCAGAATTTCATCCGCGTTGTGCACACAGTCGGCCACCTTGATTTTCGGCGTGCCGGCCGCAGTCTTGATAAATCCATGTCTCATAGCATTTCTCCCTCTTCTTTGCAGCCCTCTGCCTGACGGCCTTACGCCTGGGCCAGCGACAGCAGTTCCTTCAATTCTTCCACGCTGAAGGTATAATCCGTATTGCAGAAATGACAGTTCAGCTGAACTTCCTTTCCTTCGTCTATCATGTTCTGAAGGTCCTTCTTTCCCAGGCTGATCAGAACCTTTCCCACCCGCACCTTGTCGCAGTTGCAGTAAAAACGGGTGTCCAGCCGGTCCAGGATTTCCAGATCCAGATTTCCCAGAAGCTTTTCCAGAATCATTTCCGGCGTATCCCCCTGATCCAGAAGTCCGGTGACGGACGTGATCTGTGCCAGATTCGCTTCCAGCTTTTCGATGATTTCCTCTGTGGCGTCCGGCATCAGCTGAACGATAAATCCGCCTGCCCGTTTTACCGTATTGTCCCGCTCCATCAGCACGCCCAGGCCCACACAAGAGGGTACCTGCTCGCTGCTGGCAAAGTAATAGGTCAGGTCATCGCCGATCTCTCCGGTCTGAAGCTGGGTCTGTCCCACATAGGGTTCCTTCAGGCCCAGGTCCTTGATCACGCTTAAAATTCCGCTTCCCACAGCGCCGCCCACATCCAGCTTTCCCTGGGCATTGGCCGGAAGCATCACATCCGTCTGGTCCGCGTATCCCTTCACATTTCCTTTGGCATCCGCCGTCACCACCAGGCCGTGTATAGGGCCGTCACACTTGATCTGAAGGGTCAGCACATCCTTGTCCCCCTTCATCATCACTCCCATCATGGCGCCGCCGGTCAGAAGCCGTCCCAGCGCCGCCGTCACCACCGGGCTGGTGTTATGAGCCTTTCTCGCCGTCTCCACCATTTCTCTGGTGGTGGCCGCAAAGGCACGGATCTGGCCCTGGGCCGCCGTTGCTCTCACAATATAATCATTCATCTTCTGTCGTCTCCTCTCCGTTTAAATCCTTCACCGCCAGAGCAAATCCCTGCTGGGCCGCTTTCGTCATCCAGTGAAGGGCCTTTTCTTCATCCATTTCCGTTCCTGTTCCGTACCGGTACAGCACCGCCAGATTGTACTGGGCTGCCGGAATCCCCGCCCGGGCCGCCCGCTCAAAGCAGCCGAAGGCTTTCTTCTCATTTTTCTCCACGCCTTCGCCGGACAAGTAATACATTCCCAGACAGCACACCGCCCGGAAATCCTCCTTTTTGGCCGCCTTCGCGAACCAGCTCACCGCCCGGGAAATGTCTTTTTTCACGCCGATGCCTTCTTCATAGCACCGTCCCACATTGAACTGGGCGTTGGCATTTCCCTGGTCCGCCGCCTTCTTCAGCCACCCAAAGGCGGCCCTGGGATCCTTTTCCATTCCTCTGCCCTGGGCCGCCATCAGCCCCAGACGCAGCTGCGCCTCCGGGTGGCCTTTCTTGGCGGCCTTCTCGTACCAGGTCACCGCCTGAGCCGGATCCACTTGAGTGTGCACACCGTTTTCATAGTAAAATCCAATGGCATACTCCACATTTTTCCCGCCGGACGGCGCCATCATCAGCAGCTCGTCCAGACTCCAGTCTATTGGTTTTTTCTCCATAAAATACGTCTCGCATCTCCTTCGATCAGGTATTCTCTTTCTGTTGCTTCAATTCTCCAGAAAATATTTCTTTGAAATTTATTGGAATCCCAATTTTTCATAAATATGCGCGGCATCCGGTGTATTGGTTGTCAGGGTGATATCGCAAAACCGCTCTTTTTCCATAACATCCTCCCCAAATTCATTGGAACCCGCCGTTTTTCTTCTGACATTCCCTGGCCACCAGATATACCCGCTCGCTTTTCGGGCCCGGCGGCTCTCTGGTAAATGCGTCATAGGCGGCCACAAATTCCAGTCCGGCCTGAACCAGAAGTTCCTTTACCGTATCCAGCCCGTAGGCTCTCTGACGGTGTACTTCCTCGTACTTTCGGAACAGACCGTTTTCTTCCGGCAGAAACAGCGTCAGCTCATATTCATTGATTCCTGTCTCTTCATCAAAGAAATTCTCCCAGATAAAGCTGCCTTCCTCCCGGTTTTCCGCGATGGTGGTATCTCCGATCACATCCCGGTATTTATACAGTGTGTTCATATCAAAGATAAATACTCCCCCGGGATCCAGATAATTGTTCACCAGCCGGAACACCTGCAGCAGCTCTTCCTCCTCAAGGATGTAATTCATGGAATCGCAGACGCTGACCACTGCCTGCACGGTACCGTACAGTTCAAATTCCCGCATATCCTGCAGCAGGTAAAGGATATCGTGGCCGGAAGCCGCCTTTTTTTCCATGGCTCCCTCCAGCATTTCTTCGGAGTTGTCCACGCCGATCATGTCGTAGCCCTCCCCGGCCAGCAGTTCCGTCATGGAGCCGGTGCCGCAGCCCAGTTCCAGTACAAGGCCTTCCGTCACCTGATATTCCCGGAGAAGTCCGGTCAGATACCGGCACCAGGCAGGATAATCAATATTATCCATAAACAGGTCATAGACCCGGGCAAAATTTTCATAGGCTTCTTCCATTCCGTTTTCTCCTTATTACTTCTTATGATTGGGCATGGTCTTTCTTTAAGATTTCCTCTGTATGGCCATAAAAGTTTCCGTATCATTGGCCGTATAGCCTTTGAGGTATCCTTCTGGGTTTTCATTGATATGCCCCTATCTAAAATGGGTATGAAACATTCTATGTCCGGTCCTCTTCCCTGTGAACAGGCGGGACCGAAAGACTGTATCAATTTTAACACACCGGGAGACGAACCGCAATGCAAAGACAAAAGGAAGGGTAGGATTTCAGGTTGCCGTTCTGCCTTCCGGGCTTCACTGTCACAAAAGCATACACATATGCTGCTTTTCCCGCGGCATGACATTCGCAGGTCCCGTGATCTCGCCGTTAATACAGCGTGACATCCTGCAGCATATTTTTCTGTTGACGGGCCATACTGATTGTGGACACAGGTACTGATTCGCCGCAGCCGATCTTTCGGGAAAGCCGGATAACGCGTTTCTTGCCTCCGTCCGTGCCAAGACAGCGGGCGGCCGGCGAAACTGCAGGCAGCCAACCAAAACTGCAGGCTCCGTCTTTACCGGAAGGTCGCTGTGCGGCGGTCTGCAAAAATTGTTCAGGAGGTACTTCCATGTCAGATAAGGGAAATCAGAAAACAGAGAAGCTCACCGCTCCCAGCCACGGCATTTCCTGCCATGTGGCGGATCTGCCGCCGGGATGTCTGGAAAAAATCCATGACTTCGAGCGGGAGCTGAACCGGCAAGGTTGCTGGAACATCGCTCTGGTGGCTTATCAGCTGAATGGCTGACTGCCTCTCTCACCAAATGGGCTGCGGCCCGGGCAGAAGGGAGCATATCACTGCTCAGTACTGCCCGGGCCGCAGCCCATTTGCGTATTTTCCATAACAGTTCAGCCTTCCCCATCCAGCTCCGCCAGCATCTGGGCGGGATTGTCCGCTGCTTTTACTTTTCCAAAGGCTTTCACAATGATGCCTTCCTCATCGATCAGATAGGTGGTCCGCACCACGCCCATGGTCTTTTTGCCGTACATAGTTTTCTCTTTCCACACATCATAGGCCTGGATGCAGTCCAGCCGGGGATCCGACAGCAACGTAAAGGGCAGGCTGTATTTCTCCTCAAACTTCTTGTGGGAGGCCACGCTGTCCTTGCTGACGCCCAGCACCACCGCTCCTTTTTCCGCAAACTGCGGATAAAGCTCCCCGAAAGCGCAGGCCTGCTTTGTGCAGCCGGCGGTCATGTCTTTGGGATAGAAGTATAAAATCACTTTCTTTCCCCGGTATTCCTCCAGCGTATGCATTTCTCCGTTCTGATCCGGCAGCTCAAAAGCCGGCGCCTTTGTTCCGATTTCAAGCATTGTTCATTCCTCCTTAAGCAAAGATTGTCTCATAAATCCTCAGGATTCCAGATTTTCCTGCATCCGGTTCAGGAAATTTTCCAGCTGATCCAGCTCTTCCGGTGAAAATCCCCGGCACATCTGCTCATCCAGCCGCTCAAAATGTTCCCGCACCCGGAGAGCCTTCTTGCGTCCCTCCGGGGTCAGCCGGATAAAGAAGGAGCGTCTGCTTCCCGGGTGAACTGTCCGTTCCAGCCATCCGGCCTCCTCCATCCGGTCCAGGGTTCTGGACAGGGTGGTCACATCCAGATGGCACTGATCAGCCAGCTCCTTTTGGGTAATTCCGTCCTTTCTGCACAGCTGGTTGAGAATTCTCGGCTGTCCCATACCCAGCGTCAGTCCCAGATCCAGGAAATGCGGACGGAGAATCTTTTTTCTGCTTCCCTCCATCTGCACCATAATCTTGCGGATTTCATCCTTTTGTTCCAGCAGTCTGTCTTCCATATCACATCTTCTCCTTCCGACAGTACAGCCTGCGCGGGCCGGCCACGCAGATCTCCTCCGGCCATATACCTCGCGCCCTGATATCCCGTCACTCCAGCTCCATCATCCCCGTATACAGCTGATAATACCGTCCCTTCTGTGCCAGCAGTTCCTCATGGTCTCCCCGCTCGATGATCTCCCCGTGCTCCAGCACCAGTATGGCTTTGGCATTGCGTACGGTGGAGAGCCGGTGGGCGATGACAAACACGGTCCGGTTTTCCATCAGGGCGTCCATGCCCTTTTCGATCAGCTTCTCCGTTCTGGTGTCGATGGAGCTGGTGGCTTCGTCCAGAATCAGCACCGGGCACTGGGCGATGGCCGCCCGGGCAATGGCCAGCAGCTGCCGCTGGCCCTGGGACAGATTGCTGCCGTCACTGTGCAGCATGGTCTGGTACCCCTCCGGCAGACGGCGGATGAAAGAGTCCGCATTGGCGATTCTGGCCGCCTCCTCCACCTCCCGGTCCGTGGCCTGAGGCCGTCCGTACCGGATATTGTCGGCAATGGTTCCCGTAAACAGATGGGTATCCTGGATTACCATGGACAGGGAACGCCGCAGGTCATCCTTGCGGATATCCCGGATATCAATGCCATCATAGGTGATGGTGCCGCTCTGAATCTCGTAAAACCGGTTGATCAGATTGATGATCGTGGTTTTTCCCGCTCCGGTGGAACCCACAAAAGCGATCTTCTGCCCCGGTTTGGCGTACAGGCTGATGCCGTTTAAAATCCGTTTGGATGCATTGTAGCCGAAAACCACCTGGTCAAACCGCACGTCTCCCCGCAGAAGCCTAAGCTGGCCGTCCGGCTGCTTCCAGGCAAAATCGCCGGTGTAGGCGGCGCACTCCGTAAGAGTCCCGTCCGGATTCTTTTGCACATTGCACAGCACCGTCTGTCCCTCGTCGACCTCCGGCTCCACTTCCATCAGATCGAAAATCCGCTCCGCGCCGGACAGGGCCGCCAGAAGGAAATTCAGCAGCATGGTAAACTGGTTCACCGGCATGGCGCTCTGGCGCACATACACCAGATAGGAGGCCAGGCCGCCCAGGTCCATCAAATTCCCCATCACAAACAGGCCGCCCACGCAGGCAGACACCGCATAGTTTACATAAGACAAACTCACCACCGTGGGAACGGTCATGCCGGAGTAGGTAAGGGCCCGGGTGGCCGCCTGGCGCAATGCCTCATTTCTCCTGCAGAATTCTTCAAAATCCGCTTCCTCATGGTTGAACACCTTCTCCACCTTCTGGCCTGCCACCATTTCCTCCACAAAGCCGTTGATGCTTCCCAGACACTCCTGCTGCTTCCTGAAGTATTTCTTTCCTCTCCTGCTGTTGTACTGGATCATCAGAAACATCAGCACCAGAAATACCACCACAATCAGCGTCAGCCGCAGGCTCAGCACACAGAGCATGGTCATGGTTCCCACCAGGGTCAGAAAGCTCTGAATCACCAGGGTAAAGCTGTTGTTCAGCGCCTCCTGCACCGTATCCACATCGTTGGTAAACCGGCTCATCAGCTCCCCGTGGGAATGGGTGTCAAAATATCCCAGCGGAAGCTTCTGGATGTGGGCGAACAGATCCTGGCGGATTTCCTTCACCACCTGCTGGGAGGTGTGCACCATCAGCTGGTTATACCCGTAAGTGGCTGTGGCCCCTGCCCCGTACATGAACGCCATGAAAATCAGCATCCGGGTCAGACCTGCCGCGTCCCCCGGCAGGATGTAATTGTTGATCACCGGCTTCACCAGGTAGGTGCCCAGAATATTGGCGCCGCTGCTGATAAACACCAGCATCGCCACCACCAGCAGCAGCCATTTGTGGCCGCCCAGATACCGCAGAAGCTTCCACAGCGTTTTCCTGGTGTCTTTGGGCCGCTTATAATTCATATCTCTCGCGCTGGCCATTATCCCATCACCCCCTCTTCCAGTGAACCTTTCTGCTGGGATTCGTAGATATCCCGGTAAATCTCATCGGCGGCAAGCAGCTGCTCATGGGTGCCGATGCCATGGATTTTTCCGTCGTCCAGCACAATAATCTGATCTGCCTCCTGCACGGAGGTGATCCGCTGGGCAATGATGATCCTGGTCATTCCCGGCAGTTTTTCCGCCAGCCCCTGCCGCAGCTTCGCCTCGGTGGCCGTATCCACGGCGCTGGTGGAATCATCCAGAATCAGCACCTTCGGATGCTTCAGAATGGCCCGGGCAATACACAGCCGCTGCTTCTGGCCGCCGGACACGTTGACGCCGCCCTGGCCCAGCTGGGTGTCATAGCCGTTTTCCAGCCGCCCGATAAATTCGTCCACACAGGCAATCCTGCAGGCCTCCTGAATTTCCTCATCGGTGGCGTCCGCCTTTCCCCAGCGGAGATTGTCCTTTACCGTACCGCTGAACAGGGTATTTTTCTGCAGCACCACGGCGATGGCGTCCCGCAGATGCTTCATGGGATATTTTTCCACCGGAATCCCGTCCACCATCACCTGCCCCTTCGTGGCCTCATAGAGCCGGGGGATCAGCTGAATCAGCGTCGTCTTGGCGGAACCGGTCTGCCCGATGATTCCCACGGTCTGTCCCGCCCCGATGTGGAAGGAAATATCCGACAGCACATACTCTTTTGCCTCTTTTTTGTACTTGAACCACACATGATCGAAGGTCACGGACCCCTCCGTCACCTGCCGGTCCTCCGCCTGGTCATCGGTGAGATCCACCTTCTCGTCGATCACTTCCAGAATCCGGGCGCCGGAGGCCAGCGACCGGCTCAGCATGAGAAACACATTGGACATCATCATCAGAGAATTCAGCACCTGCAGCACATAGCTGAGAAATCCGGTGAGCTCGCCCACCTGCATATCCCCCGCCTGGATCATCCCGCCGCCGAACCAGAGAATACACAGAATGGTGGCATACATCACATACTGCATGGCCGGCATGTTCAGAGCCGCCGTCCGGAAGGATTTTTCGGAAATACTCTGGAGATTTTCGTTGACCTGACGGAATTTTTCCGTCTCATAATCCCCCTTCACATAGGCCTTTACCACCCGGATGGCGGTGAGATTTTCCTGGATGATCCGGTTCACCAGATCGATGGCCCGCTGCATTTTCCCATACTGGGGCTGCACCTTCCGGATAATCAGAAACAGCAGAATCCCCAGAAGCGGCGCCGCCACAAAGAACACCAGCGCCAGACCTGGATTGATGTAAAAGGAAGAACCCACTGCCATCACCAGCATGATCGGCGAACGGCAGAGAGGCCGCATCCCGCTGGAAACCGCGTTCTGAATGTTGGTGACGTCACTGGTCATCCGGGTAATCAGCGAGGACGTACGGAAATGTTCAATGTTGGAAAAGGAAAATCCCTGCAGCTTCCGGTACTCCTCCTTCCTCAGCTCGGCTCCCAGCCCCTGCCCGCAGACGGCGGAAAACCGGGAACTGCCGATGCCCAGAATCAAAGCCAGCACCGCGCACACCACCATCAACACGCCTCTCTGAA
>DVON01000210.1 GCA_018713585.1 Candidatus Pullilachnospira stercoravium
AGGCAGCGGCAAAAAATATGAGATTGCTGAGATTGCCTGCCGCCGCCCGCAGACCGTCAGGCTGCGTTTGGCTTCTCTTCGCCGCTGCTCGCCAGCGTCCGGGATCCGCGAAACGGATTCTGAACGGAAAAGAAAGGAGAGTATTTACCATGAAAAAGAAAATGATTTCCCTGATGATCACAGTAGCACTTCTTACCGCGTTTGCCGGCTGCGGAGCGGCAACCTCCGCCTCCGGGTCTGAGAATTCTTCCGGCGGGGAAAACTATACCATCGGTATTTCCCAGTTCGCGGAGCACGGTTCTCTGGATAACTGCCGGGAAGGATTTCTGGAAGGCCTGAAGGGAGAAGGGCTGGAGGAAGGAAAAAATCTTACAGTGAAGGTAAATAACGCGGCCTCCGATATGGGAACCGCGGCCCAGATCGCTCAGAGCTTTGCGGCGGATGACATGGATCTGATCTGTGCCATCGCCACACCCGCCGCCCAGGCGGCCTACAATGCGGCCATGGACAAGGGAATTCCCGTGGTTTACACGGCGGTGACCAACCCGGAGGAAGCCCAGCTGGCCGACTCGGATGGAAATCCGGTGGGAGCGGTGACCGGTACCAGCGACCAGCTGCCGGTGGAGGCTCAGCTGAAAATGATCCGGGAACTTCTGCCGGAGGCCAAAACCATCGGTATCCTTTACACCACCAGCGAAGCCAATTCCGTGTACAGCATCAGCCAGTATGAGAAACTGGCGGGCGACTACGGATTTACCCTGGAGACCGCCGGCGTCACCAGCACCTCGGAGGTTTCCCTGGCAGCGGCAGACCTGCTGGATAAGGTGGACTGCCTCACCAACCTCACCGACAATACGGTGGTCAGCGCCCTTCCTTCCATTCTGGACGCGGCAAACAAGAAAAACATTCCCGTGTTCGGCAGCGAGATCGAGCAGGTGAAAATCGGGTGTCTGGCGGCTGAGGGACTGGATTACATCAATCTGGGCAAGGAGACCGGAAAGATGGCGGCCAAAATCCTCAAAGGAGAGGCCAGCGCGGAAGAGATGAACTATGAACTTCTTACGGACAGCAGCCTGTACATTAACCAGGCGGTGGCCGACAACCTGGGAATCACCATTCCCGACTCCATGACGGAACGGGCCGTGGAGGTATTTGAAGAAATCGAGCAGTAAGCGGAAGACGGAGGAGATTTGAGATGGATTTTCTGATTACCATAGTGGAGCAGGGCCTGATTTATGGTATCCTGGCTCTGGGCGTATATATCACCTACCGGATCCTGGATTTTCCGGATCTGACGGTGGACGGAAGCTTTCCTTTGGGAGCGGCGGTGACGGCGGCCCTGATCACCCGGGGCGTCAATCCCTACCTGACCCTGCCCCTGTCCTTCGCGGCGGGAGTGCTGGCAGGAATCTGCACGGGACTGATCCATGTGAAATTCAAGGTGCGGGATCTGCTGTCCGGTATTATTATGATGACGGCTCTTTACACGGTGAACCTGGTGGTGGCGGGAACCAATAACGTGCCGCTGTTTTCCCAGGAGACCATTTTCAATAATTCCATGCTGACAGGAATTTTCGGAGAGCAGATTCCCGGCGCCCTGACCATCGGCGTGATTCTGGTGGTGGCTCTGGTCTGCAAGCTGCTGCTGGATTTCTACATGAAAACAAAATCCGGCTATCTGCTGCGGGCAGTGGGAGACAATGAGAATCTGGTGACTTCACTGGCAAAGGATAAGGGAAATGTGAAGATTCTGGGACTGGCCATTTCCAACGGACTGGTGGCTCTTGGCGGCTGCGTTTTCTGCCAGGAGGAGAAGGTGTTCGATATTTCCGTGGGAACAGGATCCATGGTCATCGGCCTGGCCAGCGTGATCATCGGCGTGAGCCTGTTCCGCAAAGTGACCTTCGTGAAAGCCACCACAGCGGTATTTGTGGGGGCCATCATTTACAAAGCCTGCGTGGCGGCGGCCATCCGCTTTTTCGAGCCCCAGGCCATGAAACTGATTACGGCAGTGCTGTTCCTGGTGATTCTGGTGATCAGCATGGAGAGAAAGCAGAAGAAAAAAATTCAGCTTCAGGAAGCCGGGAAAGGAGGAAGCCATGCTTGAACTGCAGCATATCGCGAAATATTACAATCCGGGCACGGTCAATGAAATGTGCCTGTTTCAGGATTTTAATCTGACGGTGAAGGACGGACAGTTTGTGTCCGTGGTGGGAAGCAACGGCTCCGGAAAGACTTCTTTGCTGAACCTGATCTGCGGAAGCATTGACCTGGACGCCGGAGCCATTGTGATGGACGGAAAGGATATCACCGGGGAAAAGGAGTACCGGCGGCTTCGGAGAATCGGAAGGGTTTACCAGAATCCGGCCATGGGCACCTGTCCCAACATGACGATTCTGGAAAATCTGGCAATGGCTGATAACAAAGGAAAATTTTTTGGTCTGGGACGGGGTACAGACAAATCCCGCATCGATCATTACCGGGAAATGCTTCGCCAGCTGAACCTGGGCCTGGAGGATAAGCTGCAGGTAAAGGTGGGAAGCCTTTCCGGCGGCCAGCGGCAGGCCATGTCCCTTCTGATGTCCACCATGACGCCCATCGACTTCCTGATCCTGGATGAGCATACGGCGGCGCTGGACCCCAAAACCGCGGAGCGGATCATGGAACTCACCGACAAGATCGTGAAGGAGAAAAAACTGACCACCATCATGGTAACCCACAATCTCCGCTATGCGGTGGAATACGGCGACCGGCTGCTGATGATGCACCAGGGAAAGGCTGTGATGGATCTGGAGGGGGAAGAGAAGAAAAACCTGAAGGTGGAACAGATCCTGGATCAGTTCAACGCCATCAGTATCGAGTGCGGAAACTGACAAAGGAGAGCGCCGGGACAGACGCGCTTCCCATTACTGAATAAACAGAGGGCAGACCCGCTGTTATGCCTTAACGGCATATGCGGTCTGCCCTTTTTGGCGTTTCATGGGGAAACTCCGCTTTTCTCCCGCAGAAACCGGATGGCGGACAGGGCGGCACGGGCCCCTTCACCCACGGCGATGGAGATCTGGTAGATCCCTCCGGTGCAGTCGCCTGCGGCGAAGACCCCGGGAAGCGGGGTGGCCATCTGTTCATTGACCACAATCCGGTTATCTTCCAGACGGATGCCCAGCTTTCTGGCCAGATCACTGCCTTTGGCGGTGCCCAGAGCCACAAAGAGAGCCTCCACCGGCAAAATGGAACCGTCGGAAAATTCCACGGCTTCCAGCCGTTCCTCCCCCACAAGCCGCCGGATGGGTTCCCGGCGGACGGTTACCTCCGGGGGAAATTCCACCGAGGGCGAAAGGCCGTTGGTGCAGACGGTGACGGGGCCGGTGATGGGAAGCAGCTCCTTAAGCTCATGGAGGGCGTATTCCCCGTCTCCCAGCAGGGCCACCGGCTTTTCTCTGAAGAAAAAGGCGTCGCAGACGGCACAGTAGCTGACGCCCCGCCCTTCCAGCCGGTCCAGCTGATCGATGGGCGCCATTTTCCGGGAGGTTCCGGTGGTGAGAAGGATGGTGCGGGCAGTCAGCTGGCTGCCGGCGGTATCCACCAGAAAATCCCCGTCCCAGGAGATCCCCACCACCTGATCCCGCAGCAGCTGTCCGCCCAGCCGGAGTACCTGGGCCTTGCCGTCCTCCACCAGCTGATGACCCGTTTTCGGGGTTCCCAGCCCAAAATAATTTTCAATATATCCGGCTTTTTCCAGCGCGCCGTTGTCCTGGCCGATGACGGTGACGGAAAAACCTGCCCGCAGCAGATAGAGGGCGGCAGACAGTCCCGCCGGACCATTTCCGATAATTGCTGCATCCTGTATCATGAGATGCCACTCCTTTCCGAATTTCCAATTTCTGATCTGAAAAATTGTAACAGTTCCTCCTTCCGGTCTCACTGTCACAAATATCCCTATGATTTTTGTGGGAGTTCTTTCTATATATAATACCGGCAAAAGGGAAAAAGGACAGTGGATTTGTGACCCGGTCACGTTTCCCTCGGAATTTTAAAATTGCATTTTGAGGAAATCCATACTATCATAAGTAGTAAGCTGAAAAGGCGGGAAATACTTTCCGGTCAGTCCGCGGGCTGGACGCAGGGAAATCCGGAAGAGGACATATGGCCGGGAATGAATGAAAGGAATCGGAAAGAACATGCAGACGGAACGTTTATTTTATAGAGATGCTTATCAGAAGGAGTTTGACGGCACGGTGCTGGAGTGCCGCAGGGCAAAAAAAGGGTATGAGGTTCGGCTGGACCGGACGGTATTTTACCCGGAGGGAGGAGGACAGCCCTGCGATCTGGGAACGCTGAATCAGGTTCCGGTGACGGATGTGCAGGAGAAGGAGGGAGAAATCTGGCATACGGTGGAATCGCCTCTTCCGGAGGGAACGACGGTGCATGGGATCATCGACTGGGAGCGGCGGTTTGACCTGATGCAGCAACATTCCGGGGAGCATATTGTCAGCGGCATGATTCATGAGAAATACGGCTGCAATAATGTGGGATTTCATATGGGGCCGGAAATGATCATCATCAATTTTGACCGGGAGATTCCTCCGGAGGATCTGGAGGAGCTGGAACTGCAGGCCAACCGGTATGTATGGGAGAATCATCGGGTGGAGATCGGCTGGCCGGATCCGGAGCAGCTGGAAAAAATCCCTTACCGCAGCAAAAAGGAGCTGGAGGGAGATGTACGGATCGTCACCTATCCGGGCGCGGATATCTGCGCCTGCTGCGGAATTCATGTGGCGGCTTCGGGGGAAATCGGCCAGATTATGCTGGTTTCCTCTAAGAGAGACCGGGGCGGCACTCAGCTGGAAATGGTGTGCGGCGGCCGGGCGCTCCGCTTTTCCAATGAAATGAAAAACCAGAACCGGAGAATTTCCGTGCTGCTGTCCGCCAAGCCAAAAGAGACGGCGGCGGCGGTGGAACGGCTGCAGCAGGAAGCCCAGCAGGCCAGATTCCGGCTGACGGGAATGGAACTGGAACATTTTGCCGCCATTGCCCGGCAGAAGCAGGGGCAGGGAGACCAGCTGCTGTTTGAAGAGGGCCTGTCCCCGGACAGTGTGCGGAAGCTGGCGGTTCAGGTGATGGAGACCTGCGGCGGGAGATGCGCGGTATTTTCCGGCGATGATACGGAGGGATATAAGTACGCGGTGGGCGAAAAAGACAGCGACCTCAGGGAATGGACAAAAACCATGAACGCGGCGCTTGACGGCCGGGGAGGAGGAAAACCATTTTTCGTTCAGGGCTCTGTGCGGGCATCCAGAAAAGAGATAGAGAAATTTTTTGAGACAGAATCATGAGACAGGAAAACAGCCCGCGGCGAAAGATGCGGATGGAGGAAAAGCATACGGAAGGAAACAGGGGCGGATTTCCCGCGAAAGAGGCGGCGGG
>DVON01000211.1 GCA_018713585.1 Candidatus Pullilachnospira stercoravium
GAGGATAATCAGTATTTCTTCCGCGTATTCAAAAAGTACACAGGTCTGACGCCTCTTCAGTACCGCCAGACGCACAGAAAAGGAAAGTCGTAGAATTTTACAGTAAAAAACGTTGGAATTTCCATTTAACAAAGAAATGTTTTCAGGTATAGTATGTAAAGATTATGTTAAATGGAGGTTAAATTATGGTAAAATTCAAGAAAATCAGTGATGAGAAAATGGCGCTCCTGTTGTTTGTTCTCTGCTGGGCTGCCTATTTTACATCCTATATCGGGAGGCTGAATTACTCCTCCGCCATGACCGCCATGATAGGAGAACAGGTACTTTCCAAAACAGAAGCAGGGTTCATCAGTATGGTGTACTTCTTTGCCTATGGCATTGGGCAGCTGACCAATGGATTTCTCGGGGACCGGTTTCATCCCGGGAAAATGATTTTTACCGGACTGGCGGTGGCTGCCGGGGCCAATTTCCTTATGGGGATGACGAATTCATTTGTGATGATGACCGTGATCTGGGGAATTAACGGATACGCTCAGGCCATGATCTGGCCCCCGATTATCCGGATTTTCGCGGAGATGCTGGAAGAAAAGCAGAAAATGAAATATTGCGTCAACATCGTTTCTTCCCAGGTGGTGGGAACGCTGGCTGCTTATCTGCTGGCCGCCGCGGTTATGTGGCTGGCAGGCTGGCGGTCAGTATTCGGGGCGGCGGCGCTGTGCCTGGCAGTGATGGCGCTTGTCTGGCTGCGGGGATTTCACAAAGTGGAAAAATTTTCCATGGAACACGGAAAGGAAGCGCCGGCAGCCGGGCAGAAAGCCGCAGGTCAGATGCAGGCGAGCTTTTCCCGGGTACTGGCCGTATCCGGGCTGATCCTGGTGATTTTTCCGGTTGTGATTCACGGCATGCTGAAGGATGGTGTCACCTCCTGGGTTCCCACCTACATAAGCGAGACCTTCCTGACTTCTCCATCGCTCTCTATCCTGGTGACCACTGTGCTTCCGGTGATTAATCTGACCGGAGCTTATGCCGCTCAGACTGTGTATTCCAAATGCAGAAAAAGAGAAGTGGAGACGGCAGCGGTGTTTTTTGCCGCGGCCACTGCAGCTTTGGCGGGCCTGCGGCTGGCCGGTGATCTGTCAATAATCCTAACCGCAGTGTTGTTTGCGGTGATCACCGCGTCCATGATGGCGGTGAATACCATATTCGTGAACCTGCTGCCGCTGCGGTTTGAAAAAACGGGAAGAGTATCCACGGTATCCGGTTTCCTGAACGCCATGGCTTATCTGGGAACAGCGGTTTCCACTTTCACCATCGGCGTGATGGTAGAGCGGTTTGGATGGAGTGTGACCATCGATACCTGGGTGGCGCTGACTGCCGCGGCTCTGATACTGTGTCTCCTGAAAAGAAAAAAGGTCTTCCGTATTCCTGCTTAAACGCCGGGATACAAAAAACGCCGGGGCAACGCTTTTTGGCATGCCCTGGCGTTTTTTTGTCAGATCAGATGAATGTTCACAGAAAGATCGCCTTCTTCGCTGGCGGACAGGAATGGCTGACTGCGGGAAATTCCGTTAACCGTAAAGCTTCCGATTTGTGAGCCGCTGCCGGAGACGGAAAGGGTGATTCCGGCCTTGCGGTAGGAAAGGCCGGTCAGTGTAAGACTGGTAAGGCCTTCCCCCAGCATCGGAGCAAAATGAATACCCTCCGGGGTAAACTCCAGACCGGCCAGATCTTCCAGAACCATCCGTAGATAAGCGGTGGCGCTCCAGGTCTGCCGGTTGCAGGAGTGCCATTCGGTGATCGTTCCGTGAAGTTCCTGCCGCCCGCCGTAAAGCTGCCCGGTCAGTGGATGATAGATCTCTCCGAACTGCTGGTCCCGGACGGCATGTTCTGTCAGTGCAGAAAATTCTTTCCAGAAAGCCGGATAATTGCCGGCTTTTTTTGCTGCATCCGCCCAGAAACCCTGAGCATGGGGCCAAACGGTGCCGCTGTGACGGCCGAAACCCTGACCGTCAGGCTGGTCGTATCTGGAAAAAGAAGGCCAGACACAGGGGATTCCCGCCGGGGTGGTTACACAGTGAGACAGAACCTGCCGGGTTTCCTCCTGATCGGTCAGGCCGCAAAGCAGGGCAAAAGCCAGTCCCAGGGCTTCCTGTGACTGGCAGGTGTGCTCCTGGGGGAAAGAGGCACGGTAGTAGGCAAACGTCCCTTTATCGGGCATCCAGAAATATCGCCGGATGCTTGCCCGAAGCAGCCGGTGCATGTCGGCAAAATGAGGATTTTCTTCTTTCCCCAGTTCCCGGGCCATATCCAGAGCCCGCTGGTAGGCCAGGACGTACAGACAGTTGGTGGACAAAGTATATATGGGCATACCCACTCCGCCGTTTTTTCCCCTGCATTTGTCAGGATTTGCCAAAGGCCAGTGGTCGATGCCGGATTCTCCCTGATTTTCTCTGGCAAACGCGTCTCCGTAGGCGGAGATTCCGTCCCCGTAGCAGGCGGCACCGGAAAACAGCTGCCGGTCTGGATTGTATTCCCGCTCTTCAAACCATAACAGAGAGTTTTCCAGAGCTTCGCTGGCCAGGGAAAGAAACCCGCGATCTTTGGTGGTTACATAATACTGCCAGGCCCCGGCTGCCCAGATAATGGCATCCCAGTACTGTCCGCCGATGCGTTTTACTCCATTTTCCTGCACAAGCACACAGAGCAGTGTGTCCCGGGATTCTTCCGGAAAAAGAAGGGAAGCTCCGTTCCAGACGTTGATGGAGGCATCCCGGGTCCAGGGAGTATCGTATTCCAGGCCGGCAAGAATAACAGGACGGGGCTTGGAAAGAAGCCCGTCCTGAAAATAACTGATGTTTCCGTACAGATCCCCCAGAGCGATGCGGAATGCCTGATTAACAGCTTCCATATTGGTATCCAGACTCAGATGATTCATAAGCATATGCCTCTCTTTCTCACTGGCAAAGGGCGCTTCCTACACAGATCAGGTTCTCCAGGCTGGTATCCCCCTCGAATAATTTGGGAATCAGGACCGGATCCTGGTCAAACTCTTCCATAAGGAAAGTTTCGCCCAGCGGTTTTGTAACGGTATGGCCGGCGGAGCGCACGGATACCAGGTAAGGAAGACGGGAATCATGCTGATAGCCAGGTTTTCCGGTTTCTGTAAGCGCAAAGGTCAATTTGCCCTCTGAAATGTTTCCGGAAAGAACAGGGCCTCTGGAAATACAGGTTTTCTGATTTTTGATGGCCTCTGTGAGCTCCCGGGAAATGTCTCCCTCCGGCTCCCCCTCAATGAAGGTGGCATACTGATTGGCCATGGACCATTTTCCGTGGAGATCCATGCCGCAGGTCATGGCCAGTTTTTCTCCGGACAGCACCAGATCCTCCCAGAGCTGAAGTCCCCGTTCGTTGACCTCGTGGAGTGGTTCCGGATTGTTGAAAATCTCAATGAAATCCACGCAGGAATAATCCGTCACCTTCATGTCAAACCGGCAGCCTCTGGCAAAGGGATGGCCAAAGGAGTAGGGATGGGCGATTCCCACCAGGGCGCCCTTTGCTCTGGCAGCCTGAAACAGCAGCTCCGGATGGTGGATGTTGATGTCTTCCCAGGGAACATATTCCTCCAGATTCAGGCAGAGAATATGGCCGTAGTAGGTGGTGTATTCCATGCCGTAGATACACTGAATGGGAAAATGCTCCCCGGCAAGCAGTTTCCGGATCTTCCGGTGGCCGGAAATGGTATTATGGTCGGTGATGGCAAATGCGTCCGCGTGATCGGAAACCATATATTCCACCAGCTCGCGGCAGGTGATGGACGCATCGGATTCCGTGGTGTGATTGTGAAGCTCCAGTCGTTTATACATGTCTTTTTTCCTCCAATTTCCTTATGCTACCGGGCTGAAACAGTCAGGGTATAGGGCGTGTCATCCAGCAGTACATTAAATGCCAGCAGTGTCACCCGCAGAACTCCTTCGATGGGAGAGACGGGGATGCATCCCTCTGTGGCGTCTTCGGCAGTATAGTGCATATGGCGGGTGGTCAGCTGGCGGTGTACACAGCCGATAAATTCTCCGTTCAAAGTGGCCAGGGTATGAATTTCTGTTTTCATCTCCCCCAGCATCAGATCTCTCAGCTTCTGATCGTCCATGGAGATCTGGTATTCTCTCTGACACAGACTGCGGATCTCCTCCATGCGCTCCGGCGTAAGATCCTCCGGGGCGTAATGCTGTTTCTCAAAAGAAAAGCAGATATCCAGCTCCTTATACGTTTCGGGCAGGCAGACGGTGTAGGAAATCTGTCCCACAAAATCCTTTTGCAGACTGCCCTGCGCCCGGTAAATTTCTCTCATTTCATCCATGATCTGTATTCCTCCTGTCATGATCTTAGGTTGCTGGAAACAATATAGCACAGCCGGATTCCGGAAACAACAGGATTTGGAAATTCGTAGAAATATCCACAATGAATCGGAGAATTGTTCATTCCTTCCATGGACAATCTTTAGTATACTGAAAACGATAATGTCGGAATTCAGACAGGAGGGCTTATGGAAAAACGGACGTTATATAAAAACGGAAAATTCTACAAGGGGAATCTTCACACCCATTCCACCCGGTCTGACGGGAAAAACACGCCGGAAGAAATTGCCCGCCGCTATCGGGAAAAGGGATATTCCTTTCTGGCCATCACCGATCACTGGGTGTACGGAACCCATCAGAATCTGAACCGGGAGGATTTTCTTGTGTTTCCGGGGACGGAGCTGGATATTGAGCTTCCGGGAAGAAAGGATCATCATCTGGTGGGACTGGGATTGCCGGACACCAACCGGATCCCGGACGGTTACACTTTCGCGCGGGAACGGCAGGATATCACTCTTAGCACGGCGGAGAGAATTATTGAGTATTTCGGGCAGAGGGGAAATGTGACGCTGTACGCCCATCCTTACTGGTCAAAGGTGGATTCCACGGATATTAAAAATATTCACGGTCTCATCGGCATGGAAATATATAATCACGGGTCGGAATTTCACGGGAATAACGGAAATTCAGAAACGTATTTTGACCATTTCCTGTTTGTGAGAAACCGGCTGTTCTGTTTTGCCACCGATGATGCTCACGATGTGGAGGATGACAGCATCGGAGGATTTATCATGGTGAAGACGGGGAATTTCAGTCATCAGGGAATTTTCCGGGCCATCCGGGAAGGAAGCTTTTACGCTTCGGCGGGGCCGGAAATTCTGGATTTTTACGTGGAAGACGGCGTTGCCAGGGTCTTTTGCGGACCCTGCCGGGATATTTATTTTCAGACGCCCCACCGGGGAGGCCATTTCCATAAGAAGGACGGAAGCCTTACGGAAGGATCCTTTGACCTGGAAGGGGACGAAGAGTATGTGCGGGTGACCGTGCGGGATACGGAGGGCAATAAGGCCTGGACACAGCCCATCTGGCTGTGGATCTGATACGGCTTATAAAAGGAAGGAGAACGGAAGATGGAGAAAAGAGAACTGAAATTCCGCCAGGATGGAACCTTTAAGGTGATGCAGCTGACGGATATTCATTACACAGACGACGATGAGACCGATCACGGCAGTGTCCGCCAGATCCGCAAGTGGCTTGCCGCGGAGAAGCCGGATCTGGTGATGGTGACCGGGGACGCGGTTTACGGTACGGATAATCTGAAAAATATCGGGAAAGCCATGGCGCCTCTCATAGAAGCAGGAGTGCCCTGGAGCTTTGTGTTCGGCAATCACGATGTGGAACATCACAGCAGCCGCAAAGAACTGTTTGGCATACTGGAGGAGATGCCCGGGTTTGTGGGATACCACGATCCGGCGGCCAAAGACGGCTATGGAAATCATATGCTGCCCATCCGCGGCCGCGAAGGTAAGGTGCGCTGGGTGATCGCCGGTATCGATTCCGGGAACAGGAATCCGCTGCAGGCGGTGGGCGGCTACCAGTATGTGAGCCGCCGCCAGATTGCCTGGTATGAAAACCAGATTCGCGATCTGGAGAAGGAGTCGGAGGCGTTCTCCGTGCTGGCTTTTCAGCATATGGCGGTGCCTGAGATTCAGGATGTGTGGCGTTATGAGAAATGCTACGGCGTGAAGCGGGACGGATTCGGCTGTCCGCTGGTGAACTCCGGACAGTTTCTGGCAGCGCTGGAGGACGGCCATACGAAGGGCATGTTCTTCGGCCATGATCACGTGAATTCCTTCTGGGGAAAACTGTACGGTATTACATTGGGTTACGGAAGGATCAGCGGCCGCGGCGGATACGGGGCGGAGGATTATCCCAGAGGCGCCCGGCTGTTTGTGCTGAAGGAAGATCAGCTGGATGACTTTGAAACCTATGAAATCCTGGACAATGGAAACTATGTGCGCGATCCCTGGGGACAGGAGCCCCGCGCCATCAGAGACGAGGGCTGACGATGAAACTGGTGACATTTAATATTCGATGTGATTTTGATCAGGACGGTGAAAACAGCTTCCGCTTCCGGAAGGGGCTGATCCTGAAAAAACTGGAAGAAGAAAAGCCGGATGTAATCTGTTTTCAGGAGGTGCTTCCCCATGTGGCTGTCTGGCTTCGGGAAAATCTGAAAGATTATTATGTGGTGGGCTGCGGAAGAAGTGAAGAACTCCGGGACGAACAGGTGTCTGTGGCCTTCCGGAAGGAAAAACTGAATCTGATTTCCATGGAGACCTTCTGGCTGTCTCCCAGCCCTTATGAACCTGCCAGCAGATACCCTGCCCAGAGCACCTGCCCCCGGGTGTGTACGGAGGTGTTGCTGGAGGATCTGGAAGAGCAGAAGGTGTTCCGGCTCTTTAACCTGCATCTGGATCACATGGGCGTGGAGGCCAGACGGCTGGGCCTGACCCAGATTCTGAAAAAAGCGAAAGAGGCTGTGCTCTTTCCTGATGCGCCGGTAATCCTGGCAGGAGATTTCAACGCGGAACAGGACGGAGAGGAAATGCGGATTCTGGAAGAAGATATTTCCTATATTAATGCCACGAAGGGAATCGGAATCACTTATCACGGGTTTAAGCCGGAGGATCCGCCGGAGAGCATCGATGATATTTTTTATCAGAGACCGCTGAAATGCCGGGGGGTACATAAATGGGAGGACAGGGAAGGAAACGTATGGCTGTCCGATCACTATCCGGTCTGCGCAGAGCTGGAATGGGAAATGTGACTGACTGTTGAAAATTTCAGGTGACTGTGAAGATATGACTGGGAAAATGAATCAAAATATACAGAGAATCCCGGAAAAATCCAAAAAGAAATGAGTAGATTTAACAACAATTTAACAGGAAGACAGCAGAATCGTAGAATTATCCATAATTGCCGATAGTTTTGTCCATTGCGAAAAGTTTTATAAAAACTTTATAATAAGTTCATAAACTAAAGGAAAGGGGAAAAGAGATGCTAGCTGTGAGTACTGCAAAGAAAAAGAAGTACAAACCGCCCAAAACTCCGCTGAAGAAGCGTCTGATCAAGTACTGGCCGTTATATGTGATGCTGATTCCATGTATCGTCTATTACGTTCTGGTCTGCTACGTTCCGATGGCGGGTTCGGTTCTTGCCTTTAAGGATTATTCCTTCAAAAAGGGTATCTGGGGAAGCCCGTGGGTTGGTTTCCAGTATTTCCAGACCTTCTTCCAGAGCTATGATGCGCCGCGTCTGATCAGAAATACGCTGACCATCGGTGTCATCAAATGTATCCTGGAGTTTCCGTTCGCCATCATCCTTGCGTTGCTGCTGAACGAGCTCCGGAACATGAAGTTCAAGAAGGTTTCACAGACCATCACCTATCTGCCGCACTTCCTGTCATCGGTAATTATCGTTACCATGCTGCAGAAGATTCTGGCTCCGAATACGGGTATTCTGAACCAGTTTATCGATCTGCTGGGCGGAGACGGAAGCACATTCTTCCTGATGGAGCCGGACTATTTCTATCAGATTCTGTTTTCCATGGATCTGTGGAGAAATATCGGATGGGATTCTATCATGTATCTGGCCGCTATCAGTAGCGTGGATGTGGCGCTTTATGAGGCGGCTGAGATGGACGGATGCGGAAAACTGAAGAAGATGTGGCACATTACCCTGCCGGGTATTCGTGGAACCATCGGTATTCTGTTCATCATGGGTGTTGGCGGAATTCTTTCTTCCGGCGTAGATCAGATTTACCTGCTGCGTACGCCGGGTAATATGACTCTGGCGGATACACTGGACATTTATGTACTTCGTGTAGGTCTGCAGGGCGGACAGTTCGGATACGCTACGGCAATCGGATTGATCCAGGGTCTTGTGGGTCTTGTGCTGGTGGTTGTATGTAACCGAATATGCAGGAAGATGACAGAGGTCAGTCTGTGGTAGCGGACTGCCCGACCAATATGAGAAAGGGGAAATGAGATGAAGAAGAAAGTCGTGAAACGGCTTCTGGCCGGAACTCTGGCAGGCGTTCTTTCTGTAGGAATGCTGGCAGGCTGCGGCGGAGGCGACAGCTCCAATGAAACTGCTGAGGAGGATACCTCAGATAAACCGGATACCTGGATTGCTGACCGTACCATTACGGTGCAGGCGTATGTGGATGATATCGGAAACACGCTTCCGGAGGATTTCAACAGCACGCCTACCATGCAGAAAATCACAGAGCTGACAGGTATCAAACTGGATGTCAGATATACACCTGGTGACAGTGATGAATCCGTGCTGGCATCTCAGCTGGCTTCCGGCACCATTCCCGATGTGATTATTTCTTATCTGGACAACTCCACCAGACCGGAGTTCCCGCTGCTTCTGAAAGCCGCGAAGGAAGGAATGTTCGCGGATGTGTCCGAGTACATGGAGAATTCCGAGGTTTATTCCAGATACTATGAAGACGGATATCTTCCGAAAGATACCTATGAGAACATTGTATTCCGTGATGACCTGGACGGCGTATATCTGTGGCAGATGAATATTGATGCCGAGGATAAATCTCTGGAGTACATCCCCGAGGAAGAGTATAAGGGCGGTCTGTACATCCAGAAGAGAATTGTGGACGAGCTGGGCATCGATCCCACCACAATCAATACACAGGATCAGTTCTATGACCTGCTGGTACAGATCAAAGAAGGCGGATTTACCGATGACAACGGCAACCCCGTATATCCTCTGGGACCGAAATACTGGGGCGGTTCTGTAGATACCCTGCAGTATATTGTTCCCGGATTCCGCTACGGCGTCAGCGATGGATACAATGTTGACGAGAACGGAAAAGTTTACCATGAGGCAGAAAAAGATACAATCTATGATGAGATCAACTATGTGAGAAAGCTTCTGAACGAGGGCTTGATGAATCCTGAGTTCTTCACCATGGACAGCACCCGTGCCCAGGAGGTTTCCGAGAACCACAATTCTGCCATCATCGCCGATGTACATAACTATGAGGCAGTAATCTACGGAAATGAAGATTGGGTACCGCTGGGACCGTTAAACGATATCCAGGGTGACAATAAGAAAGTTACCCACGGTAAATCCGGACGTGGATGTATGGCAATTTCCGCAGAAGCAGAGAATCCGGAAGAAATCTTTGAATTCTTTGACTGGCTGTCAACTGTAGAAGGACAGACCATCGCGCAGTATGGCGCGGAAGGCGTTTCTTACGATCTGGTAGACGGCAAACCGGTTCTGAAAGACGAAGTTCTTCAGAAACTTAACGAGAATGACCAGGATTACCTGATCAATGATGTGGGTGCCGGTTTTGGAGGAAGCGGAAACTACTTCTTTGAGTTCGTTCTGACAAATAAAGACAACCTGAACAATTTTGGCGAGTCCCGTCCGGGCGCAAGTGCCAGCGAGACATTCTCACGAAGCCTGCAGATTGCAGAGGAATATCCCGTTGAGAAGAAACTGGTACCTGGACTGAGTGCAACAGCTTATATGTCCGCGGAGGAACTGTCAGCCGTTAAGACACAGATGGATCTGCTGGATTGGAACGAGGTAATTGTACAGGCATTCTATGCGGAAGATGACGCGCAGGTGAAACAGATCATCGAGTCCTTCCGTGATCAGCTGAAATCCGCAGGTGTGGAGCAGTTTGAAGAGTATGTAGGAAACATTTACGCCGAGGACAATGAAGCAGTAAACTTCTACAATTAAAAGTATTTCCGGCTCGTCCGGAACAATGGAAAACACGCTGTGCGGACGTTCCATTGTTATGAATAGCGGGGATGCGTCTTTTGCGGCGCATCCCGGAGAAAGGAAGAAAAGATATGAGTCAAAATCAGACTTCCCGCGGGAATAAGATCAAAGTCAATAAGGTCGATACCTTTATTCAGATCCTGATTTATCTGATTGTCATTCTGTTCTGCCTGGCGATTCTGCTTCCCTGTCTGAACGTTCTGGTTCTTTCCTTCAACGATGGAAAGGATGCGGCCAGAGGAGGAATTTGGTTCTGGCCCAGAGTGTTTACGCTGGATAATTTCAAGGAAGTATTTAAGGACGGAAGTATCATGACCGCGTATGGCATCAGTATTGCCAGAACCGTCATCGGAACCTTCCTGAGTCTGATGGTTACCACACTGGCCGGTTTTGCCTTAAAGCAGAAGGATCTGCCGGGCAACAAGCTGATCACTGTGCTGATTACTTTCACCATGCTGTTCAGCGGCGGTATGATCCCCACCTATATTCAGTACCGGAATCTGCATCTTTTAAATTCCTTCTGGGTATATGTGGTTCCCAGTCTGGTAAGCGTTACCTATTTGTTGATGGTGAGAACCTTTTTCGAGGGGATTCCGGACAGTTTGGAGGAATCCGCGAAGCTGGACGGCTGCGGATATTTCCAGACATATCTGCGGATCATGCTTCCCTTAAGTAAGCCGGTAATCGCCGTGGTAGGACTGTATACGGCAGTTAACCATTGGAACGACTGGTTTGCGGGAGCTTTCTACATGAACAACAGCGATATGTGGCCGGTGCAGACAGTGCTTCAGAACATGCTGACCAAATCCATGAGCCAGCAGCAGCAGATTACCTCTGTGGCTCAGGCTCTGGCGCATAATGCGGTAAGTACCACGACAGACTCTCTGAAGATGGCAGCAGTGGTTGTGACCACAGTTCCGATCCTTTGCGTATACCCCTTCGTACAGAAATATTTCGCGCAGGGAGCCATGATCGGAGCAGTCAAAGGATGACATCCGAGTATATTATTTTGAAAAGATATTGACTGGGAGTGTCCGGTGCGATACTCTTAGACTTAGGGAGAAGATTCTCTGCCTCGTTCAATAAAATAGCTTGAGCGAAAGCCGGGAGTCTTTTTCTCTTGATGGGCAGTAATCTGCTTCGCGGCAGTCGCCAATTGGACATGGATGCATGTCCGCCTGGCTCGTTGCCCGCGGGAATCAAAACATACCAGGAGGATTAAGATCGAATGAACCAGAAAAAATGGGACGCATACATTTACGGAGATGTGAACATCGACCTGGTGGTCCCCGGCGTGGAGCATTTTCCAGCGCCTGGACAGGAGGATGAGGTGGATACCATGGAGACCTTTGTAGGCGGAGGCGCGGCGCTCTTTACGCTGGGGCTCGGAAAGCTGGGGCTTCATCCCGTATTTCAGGGCGAGGTGGGAGATGACTGCTACGGCGATCTGATTGCCCGGGAGTTTGCCGCCAAAAACGTGGACTGTTCGCTGCTTCAGAAGAGCAGCACGGGGAAGACGGGGATCTCCATCAGCTTTACCAATGAAAAAGACCGCTCTTTTCTTACCTACCGGGGAACCAACGCGGGAATATCGATCCGCCGTGTGGATCTGGACAAGGTAAGAGAAGCCGGACATATCCATGTAACCGGATATGAAGGAACCTCCAATCATCAGGACTATCTGGAGCTCCTCCGGCAGGTGAAGGAGGAGACGGATGCCACCGTGTCCTTCGATGTGGGATGGGACGCTTCCGGGGAATGGTATCAGGGAATATATGATCTGTTTCCCTATATTGATGTTCTTTTTATGAATGAAACGGAAGCAGAGCATTACAGCAGGAAAGCAAATGCCAGAGAGGCGGCCGTGGATTTCGCCAGGAGCTGCGGTATGGCGGTAATTAAGCTGGGTAAAAAGGGATCGCTGGCCGTGAAAGACGGAGTTACTTATGAGGCGCCTGCTTTCACGGTGAAGGCGGTGGATACCACAGGGGCCGGTGATTCCTTCAATGCCGGTTTTATCTATGGCTATCTGAGGCAGATGGATATCCGGGCCTGTCTGGAGTGCGGCAATGGCTGCGGAGCGCTGAATGTAACCGCCCTGGGCGGGAACACGGGCTTTCCGGACGAAGAGACCTTACATACATTTATCAAAGCACAGAAAGAGAGGAATTGAGTCATGAAAATTGCAGTAATCGGAGGAGCAGGTGTTCGGACCGTAATCTTCATCAACGGACTGCTGGACCGCTACAAAAAACTTCACATTGACGAGGTGGTTCTGTACGATATCCAGGAGGAAAAGCAGAAGATCATTGAGAAGCTGTGCCGCCATGTGGTAAACAGAAGAAATGAGGAACTGAAGGTTTCTGCCGTAAGCGATGTGACGGAAGCCATCAAGGGCGCGGATTATATTGTAACTACCCTGCGGGTGGGCGGGGATCACTCCCGTGTTATCGACGAGACCGTTGCGCTGGATATGGGTGTGATCGGACAGGAGACCACTGGCGTGGGCGGTTTTTCCATGGCAGTGCGGACTATCCCGGTGCTGATGGATTACTGTGAGCTGATCAAAAAGTACGCGCCGGACGCATGGATTTTCAACTTCACAAATCCCTCCGGTCTGGTGACTCAGGCGCTCAGAAGCGCCGGATACGACAAGATCATCGGCATCTGCGACGCTCCCAGCAGCACCAAATTCCGTATGGCGAAGGATCTGGGTGTGACCGAAGATGAGCTGTATGTGGAGTTCTTCGGACTGAATCATCTTTCCTGGATCCGCAGCGTGAAGAAAAAAGGGGAGGAGATTCTGCCCCGGCTGCTGGCGGACGATGAATTTTTAAAGGGTGTCCAGGAGTTTTCCATGTTTGATCCGGATCTGCTGCGTATGATCGGATTTTTGCCCAATGAGTACCTGTACTATTATTATCACAGAGAAAAAGCCCTGGAGAACATCAAAAAGTCCGGCGCCACCAGAGGAAAGACTATCGAAGAAGTCAACAAAAAGATGATGGCCGAGCTGAAGGAAATGGATATGGATGCCGATCCCGAGGGCGCGCTGCAGATTTTCCTGTATTATATGCAGGTTCGTGAGAATTCTTATATGAGCATTGAGTCCGGGCTGGCAAAACGGCCGCTGCTGGAGAAGGGACAGCTGGAGGTTCCCGACGGCATGGGCTATGCAGGCGTGATGCTGGACTGCATCGAGGGTCTGCAGAGCGAGGAGGGGAGAGATCTGGTTCTCTCCGTGGAAAATAACGGAAGTATCCCCGGCCTGCAGGATAAGGATGTGATTGAGGCAACCTGCCATGTATCAAAGAAGGGTATCGTGCCGGTGAAGGTGGAAGATGTGCCGGAACACTGCTGGCTGCTGATCCGTACCATTAAGATGTATGAGAAGCTGACGGTGGAGGCGATCCGGACAAAATCCAAGGACACCGCCATCATGGCGCTGATGCACCATCCGCTGGTAAATTCTTATTCTCTGGCCAAAGCGCTGGTGAATAAGTACGATGAGGTTTACGGCGGAATTTTCTGATACGGAAGATAAGGCGGCAGTCTGACCCGAATGTAGGACTGCTGCAGGATAACAGACAGTGATACAGGCGGGGCTGCCGCGGGATTTTGGCAATCAGGCATGGGAATGCCGTTTTTCAAAATCCGCGGCGGCCCCGGCTTTTACAGGAGGATAAGTATGCCATTTGATTTTAAAAACCGGGACCGGATCGAACATCTTCTGGAGGAACTTCAGGAACTGCGTTACCGGAATCTTCAGGATGTGAACGGATTTTACTGGTGGGAGGATGACGGTACCATCGGAAACAGAGAACCCCAGGGAGAACCGCGAAAGGTGTCCGTGGGATTTCAGTGGAAAGGATGGGACCGGTATAACTGGCTGACCTGCCAGGTGGAGATTCCCGAAGCTCTGATGGAGGAAGAGGTGGTGGGCCTTTTCGATTTCGGGGCCAGAGAGGGAACAGGCAACAACGGAGATTTTGAGAGCCTGCTGTATCTGAACGGGAAACCGTATCAGGCCATGGATGGAAATCACAGGGAGGTGTTCCTGGAACCGAAGGAGAACGGACGCCGGCTGGATCTGAAGTTCCGGCTCTGGTCCGGCTTAAACGGCGGCGGACGGCCCAAAGAGAAACAGATGGAGATTGTCCGTGCACAGATCGGCGTGCTGGACCATCCCACCGATGATCTGTATTTTCTGGCGTCCATGGCGTTGGAGGCATATGATATTCTGGATCCTTCCAATGAGTACCGGGAGTGGATCCTGAATGTGCTGGTGCAGGCCTTCCGCCTGGTGGATTATACCGATCCGGGCAGTGAATCGTTTTACCGCAGCACGGAGGCGGCGTACCGGTATCTGGACGGACAGATGGACGGCAGGGGAAAACCGGATGTGACGGTGGATCTGGTGGGACATACCCACATCGATGTGGCCTGGCTTTGGCGGCTGCGTCATACCAGAGAAAAGGCGGCCCGTTCTTTCTCCACCGTAAACCGGCTGATGGAAAAGTACGATCATTACATTTTCCTGCAGTCCCAGCCCCAGCTGTATGAGTATATCAAAGAAGATTATCCGGATATCTACGAGCATATCAAAAAACGGGTGAAGGAAAGACGCTGGGAACCCTCCGGCGCCATGTGGGTGGAGTGCGACTGCAACATAGCCTCCGGAGAGTCCATCATCCGTCAGATTCTGGTGGGAAAAAATTTCTTCCGCCAGGAGTTTGGCTATGAGAGTGAGTTTCTCTGGCTGCCGGATGTGTTCGGATATTCCTGGGCGCTGCCTCAGATCCTGAAGAAATCCGGTGTGGACACCTTTATGACCACCAAAATCAGCTGGAACGACACCAACCGGCTGCCCTATGATACCTTCCTGTGGAAGGGCATTGACGGTACGGGAGTGACGGCGCATTTCGTCACCACTTCTGATCCGGGCGAACCGTATTATACTTACAACGGCAACACCAGTGCCCAGGCGGTAAAAAGTGTCTGGGACAACTACAGGAATAAGGATACCAACCGGGAACTGCTGATTTCCTACGGTTTCGGTGACGGAGGCGGCGGCCCCACCCGGCAGCAGATCAAACAGGCAGAGGCGGTGGACAAGATTCCGGGACTGCCGCATGTGGAGGAAATCTCTGCAACGGAGTATTTCAGAAAGCTGAATAAAACCCTGAAAGAAAATCCCATGGACGGATATCTTCCCGTTTGGGATGGAGAGCTGTACCTGGAATTCCACCGGGGCACCTACACCTCCCAGGCCTACAATAAGAAAATGAACCGGCGGATGGAGTATTCCCTCCGGGATACGGAGCTGTTCTCCGTGATGGCTGTGTTGCTTCGGGATATCCCCTACGATAAAGAGCGGATTCTCCGGGCATGGAAGATCGTGCTTTGCCATCAGTTCCACGATATCCTGCCGGGTTCCTCCATCCGGGAGGTATACGAGGACAGCCATGTGGAGTATGAGAAAGCGCTGGCGCTGATCGGGGAAGTAGCTGCCGCTTACAGCCAGGCCCTGTATCAGCCGGAGGAAAACTGCTTTGCGGTGTTCAACAACAGCGGCTGGGTGAGAACCTCCCTGGTACGGGTACCGGCGGTATCCGGCCGTGAGGGAAACATGATCAAAGACGGGAACGGAAATCCGCTTCCCACCGTGTGGAAGGATCAGGAGGCTTTGGTTCTCGTGAAGGATATGGCGCCTTTCTCCTTTGTGACATTGCGTCTGGGAGAGGAAGCGGCCGGCGGTACAAAGACGCTGGCTGGAAACAGTCTGGTTACGCCATGGTATGAGGTGAAATGGAATGAAGCCGGCCAGCTGACCCGGATCTATGACCGGAAGGCTGACCGGGAGATTCTGCCGGAAGGCGGCCGGGGCAATGTGCTTCAGGTGTTTGAGGATAAACCAAGAGCCTTTGACGCCTGGGAGCTGGAGCCCACCATCGACCTGAAGCGGGAAGAGGTGACGGATCTTTCGGAGGTTTCCGTGCGGGAACACGCCTTGGGCTGGGAAGTGGATTTTGTATGGAATTATCACAACAGCTGCATCCGTCAGACCATGTGCCTGTACCGGGAGAAAAAGCGGATAGACTTTAAGACCACCGTAGACTGGAAAGAACACCAGAAGGTGATGAAAACCTGCTTCCCCATGGAAATCCGTGCCGTGGACGCCAGATTTGATATTCAGGACGGAAATATCCGCCGCCCCATTACCCGGAACACCAGCTGGGAATCCGCAAAATTCGAGGTGGTGGCTCACAAATGGGTGGATCTGTGGGAAACAGGCTACGGTGTGGCCCTGCTGAACGACTGCAAATACGGCCATGATATCAAAGAGGGAGCTGTGCGGCTGACGTTGCTGAAATCGGCCATTGATCCGGATTACTGCGCGGACAATGAAATCCACGAATTCACTTATTCACTGCTGCCCCATGACTGTGAGTGGTATGAGGCAGGTATTGAGCAGGAAGCTTTTGACCTGAACAACGTGCTGACTGCCAAAGCGGGGCGTCCCGTTTTTGAGGGAAGCCTGTTTGCCTTTGACCGGAAGAATGTGTCTGTGGACGCGGTGAAGATGGCGGAAAACGGCAGTGAGATCGTTCTGCGGTTCCATGAATTTGAGGGAGCCAGAGGAAAGGTGACCATCCGCTGCGGCCTGCCGGTGAAGGAATGGTGCCTGGCGAATCTGATGGAGGAGCCGGAGAGCGCATGGAGCAAAGAACCCATCTGTCTGCCGGTGAAACCCTATGAGATTGTCACGGTGATGCTGCGGTTTTAAAATAGTGGGGAAAACCCCTTAGGGGGTCCCTTTGTGGCCATATGGCCGGATAAGAAGGAAATCCTACAGGAAACTTTAATTGGTCAATTCGGCCGGAAAGAGAGGAAACATGAAGATACAGTGGGTTAATAAGGTGCAGGAGGGGATTCCCTCCTGGACTTGCGCGCGGGACGGACATTGGCAACCGGAGGATATCCGCAAGCTTGGCCGGAAGCGTTCGGGAAAGCTGCAGATTCTGCTGAATGGGGAAAGCGGAAGCATGGAAGATCTCCGGCTGGAGGCCCGGGAAATTGTCCGGGAGCTGTACCGGGGCGCTTATGAATTTTCAAAAAAGGCTCTGAAGGAGTGGAAACAGGAGAGTGTCTGGGAGATGCGCCGGCGGCTGGCGGATTTCGGAGACGGGGAGTTTTTCCTGGTTTCGGATACGGATCTGACAGAGGCAGTGGAGCAGGGAACGCTGGAAGGACGCTGCGCGGGTTACGCCAGAGCTTTGGGAGATCTCCCCAACAATTATCTGCATGCAGAGGAAATGGCCGGCTACGCGGCGGCGCTGGCGGAGGATCTGGGCTGCACTATTCAGCTGCTGAAGGACGATGAGCTGAAGTCGTTGGGCTGCGGCGGAATTCTTGCTGTCAACCAGGGCAGCAGCCGTCCGGCAGTTCTGGCGGCGCTCAGGTATGAAGGCGCGCCTGCATCACCGCTCACCGCCCTGGTGGGAAAGGGCGTGATGTTCGATGCCGGAGGTTACCATCTGAAGGATATCGACGGCATGAAGGGCATGAAACTGGATATGTGCGGAGCCGCTGATGTGCTGGAAACCTTTGAAATTCTGGCACGGCGGAAGGTGAAGAAAAATCTGCTGGCCATACTGGTGCTGGTGGAAAATGTCATCAGTCCGGACGCCTGCAAAATGGGGGATGTGATCACCATGATGGGCGGCCAGACGGTGGAGATTTACAACACGGACGCGGAAGGACGGCTGATTCTGGCGGACGGGCTGGAATACGCCCAGAGACAGGGGGCGCGGCAGGTGATTGATGTAGCTACCCTCACCTATGGCTGTCAAGCGGCCCTGGGCGATGAAGTGACCGGAGTTTTCTGCAACAGCGATACGCTGTTTTCAGCGTGGCAGCAGGCGGCAGGGACGGCCAGAGAGAAGATCTGGAGACTGCCGCTGATGGAGGTTTATCATCGGAATCTGGAGTGGTCCGTGTGTGCGGATTTTGCCAATTATGCTCCGGGAAAGGGAGCCGCGGCCAGTACGGCAGCCTGCTTCCTGGAAAAGTTCATCCATCCGGAAACAGAGTGGCTTCATCTGGATATGGTGGGAACTGCCACCAACCGGGGAGAGCAGAAAGGAATGGCTATGGGAGCTTCCGGTGCCATGATCGGCTCCCTGATCCGCTTCCTGGAGGATTGAACCGGACCAGACCCGCGCAGCCGGAAGGAGGGCCGGACGGCCCTTTTCCGGCGCCGCCGAAAAAAGACAGAATCAGACGAAAGGAAGAATGACATGAAAAACTATACATTTGACGGAAATATTTCCAGGGAAGTGCTGGAAAACTACCTGTCCCGGGCTGTGACGGCGGCAGGGCTCTATGACAGCAAAACGCTGGAGGACGACCTGAGGGCAATCCGGGATCTGGGTGTGAAATTTCTGGGACGTGCCTCCGGAATCTGGTATATGATGGAAGATGACGAAGAGCATTTTCAGAAATCCGCGGCTCTGGCGGATATGGTACACCGGATGGATCCGGAAATTATTCTGCAGTCCTGCATTTTTGAGTGGATTGTGGAACGGATGGAGGATGTGAAAATCCCGGCATATGTGTTTGAGGCTTTCGGACTTGCCCCGGAGGACAGAAATTTTTCCCTGCAGGCGGCGCTTTTTGAGAGTCCGGAGGATTTCAGAAGCCCCAGAGATGACAGAAGAAAGAACGGCGGCCTGCCGGATCTGAACCGGCTGGAGGCTCAGATGTGGTTCTATTACCGGGCAACCCGCTATATCGATTGTGGCTATGAGGCGCTGCATATGGGCCAGGTGCATCTGTATACCGCCAATGACAAAGGATTTGTGAAGACTGCCCGGCTCTTTGAGATGATCCGGGAGTACGCAGGCAGACATGCCAGAAGACACAAGGTACTGCTGGACGCCCACACCCACGGCATTAACATCCGCGGAAAACTTCTGTTTGATTACCATGCCATGCCCTTTACCAGAACGCCGCTGCATGAGGTGCCGGGCAACAAGCTGGTGCTGGTGCGGGAGGGATACAGCGAGGGAGGAGAAAATCCCAATGGCTGGTCCGCGGACGCCATGCCTTATCTGATGGAGTACGATAACTGGGGCGGCCTGGTGGTGGAGGACAGAAATGCCTACACCAGAGAGGAGCTGGCAGGAAAAGACTGGTGGGGCTATGACCAGATTGCCTGGTTTGCCAACCAGAAAGAGGAAGACAGAAATCATTTCCTGGAGTATACCTACCGGTGGCTGGAGATCAACAATCCCAACGGGTATTTTGAAGTGCCCTTCCGCCGGATGTTGGGCGACGGCTATGTGACCATGAAACGGGCGGATGACGGAACCATCGGCGTGCAGGACTTTTATCAGGTGAATACCAGAAGCGAAGCCTGCCCCATGGGATTTGGCCAGGAGGAAACGGTGAAACGGCTCTGGGCCGAGGAACACAGCCTGAGAGAAAAGGCGGCCAACCCGGAGATGATGATCCATTACGGCGCGCAGGCAGAATTTGATCCGGAGACGGGCGTGAAATATCCGGAGAAGATCGTGGTGTATGGAAGCTTCCAGCCTTATGTGGGAGCGCCGGCCAACGATTCCAACAGTGAAATTACCCGGATGTACTACATCGGGGACGGCGTGTATACGCTGACGGTGCTGATTCCCTACGCGGGAACGTATGACTACTCCGTTTCCACTTACGGAACACTGTCTGCCACCTATCAGGACGACGGATATCCCAGAAGCGGATCCTCACCCAAGGCGCACTTCACGCTGGAGAAAGACAATATGGCGGTGCGCTTCCGCTATTGCGCAAGAGACAATAAAGTTACGGTAGAGACATTCTGATCCGGCGTGGCAGCACCTGGGCCGGGTCTGATGCCCGGTTGGCGGGCGTGTTCTGCCGGTTCGCTGACGGGGATATGAAAACAACAGGAGACGGGAACTATGGAAGAAAGAA
Source organism: Candidatus Pullilachnospira stercoravium (assembly GCA_018713585.1). Taxonomy (GTDB): domain Bacteria; phylum Bacillota; class Clostridia; order Lachnospirales; family Lachnospiraceae; genus Pullilachnospira; species Pullilachnospira stercoravium. Next base: position 20,166 of record DVON01000211.1, read on the forward strand.
GAATCGTTCCGGACAGAAAAAAACGGGAGTTCATGGATTGGGAGTTTGGCGTATTTTTCCATTTTGGTATCCGTACCTTTTATGAGGGACACAAGGACTGGGACGGGCAGGTGATGGATCCCTCCGCATTCTGCCCCGATCAGCTGGATTGCGGACAGTGGATCCGGACCTGTGCCCGGGCGGGAGCCAGGTATGCGGTGCTGGTCTGCAAGCACCACGATGGATTTGCCAACTGGCCCTCCGCCTACACGGAGTATTCTGTGAAGAATACCCCCTGGAAGGACGGAAAAGGCGATGTGGTCCGGGAATTTACAGACGCCTGCCGGGCCTACGGCCTGAGGGTGGGACTGTATTATTCCCCCGCCGACGCCCAGCAGAGCGAGAGGACCGGCAAAGAACACGATGATTATTTTATCAATCAGATCGGAGAGCTTCTGACCGGATACGGAAAGATTGATTATCTCTGGTTTGACGGATGCGGTTCGGAAAACCATACCTATGACACGGAACGGATTATCGCCGCGATCCGGGGAATGCAGACGGATATTCTGATTTTCAACATGTGGGATCCGGACACCCGCTGGGTAGGAAATGAAGCGGGGGTTGCACCCTATCCCAATTTCAATGTGGTAAACGCCCTGGATTTCTCCGTCAGAACAGACAGGAAAGATCTGCTGCCCCGTCCGGTGTACATGCCGGGAGAGTGCGACTGCCGGATGCGTGAGGAAAACTGGTTTTACAGCGACGAGGATGAGGATACGGTGAAAAGCCTGGATGAGCTAATGGGAATGTATTATTACTCCGTGGGACGCGGTGCCAATCTGCTCATCAATATCGGCCCGGACCGCCGGGGCCTGCTGCCGGAAAAAGATTGCCGTCAGCTGATTGCCCTCGGGGAGGAAGTCAGAAGAAGATTTTCCAATCCCATTCCGGCAAAAGTCCGCAGGGAGGGGAATCGTTATTTCCTGCAGTTTGATGAGCCGCAGCTGGTGAACCATGTGGTTATGAAAGAAAATCTGCTGACTGGAAAGGAACTCAACGGATTCAGAATCTACATCTATGGATATCCCTGTGTTTCCGATACGCTTCTTGAGGTTTATCAGGGAAGCACCGTGGGCCATAAAGCCATCTGCCGGTTCCCCACCGTGAGAACCGCCCAGGTGGAAGTCCGTTTCGACGAGGAAGACGCAGAGCTGGATGATTTGTCCTGCTATTACGTTCAGTAAAACTTCCGGATGCTGTTCAGGAAAACAGGAGGTCCGCCTGGCGGGCCTCCTGTTTTTCGTGAAAATGGAAAGCTTGCGCATGTGCAACCGTTCAGCCTTCCGGTTTCCCCGCTGCGAAAATGCAGACTTTTCAGCCTGAACACAAACATGGAGTAAATGATTCCCATCCGGTATTCCTCCGGAAAGGGAATACGGGC
>DVON01000212.1 GCA_018713585.1 Candidatus Pullilachnospira stercoravium
GAGGATTTACTACTTTTGCGATGATTTTTCCGTTACGGGTGATAAAAACATCCTCTTTTGCAATCAGTTCAAGGTATTTCCCAAAATTAGTTTTAAATTCTGTTGCGGTAACGATCATGAATGACGCCTCCTTTCTTGTAGGGTTAATTTTATTATATGCGATTTGATGGATGAAATCAATGGAAATCGCACGAAATTAAAAAGAAATCAAGAAATATCGTACGAAAAACGAAGAAAGTCAGGCTGATGCTAAAGAAACCAGGTTTTCCCTTGAAAATAGGAGGAATTCGACCTATTTTAAAAATTGTGGACAGTAGAAGATTGAACAGATATATTTTTCCCAAAAGACACCCCATCTACTTGACGGCGTATCATCCAAGTGGTACAGTGTACTTAGTTTAATAAATAAACAAATAGCAGAAAAGGAGGATTTCATCATGATCAATATGCCGGAAGTGAAGCTGGGTATCGTGGCCGTAAGCAGGGACTGCTTCCCGATCACCCTGTCGGAGAACAGGAGAAAGGCTGTGGCAGCCGCCTATGAGGGGGAACTGTACGAATGTCCCACCGTGGTGGAGAGCGAGAGGGACATGCAGAAGGCATTGCAGGAGCTGCGGGAGGCAGGCTGCAATGCGCTGGTGGTTTATCTGGGAAACTTCGGACCGGAGACAGCGGAGACCCTGCTGGTGAAGTATTTCCACGGCCCCTGCATGGTGGTGGCAGCTGCGGAGGAAACGGGAGAGGATCTGATTCAGGGAAGAGGCGACGCCTACTGCGGCATGTTAAACGCCAGCTACAATCTTAAGCTGCGGAATCTGAAGGCTTACATCCCGGAGTATCCGGTGGGATGTGCCGAAGAGGTGGCAAAAATGATCGAAGAATTTGTTCCCATTGCCAGAGCCGTCATCGGAATCAAAAATCTGAAAATCATCAGCTTCGGCCCCAGACCGCAGGATTTCCTGGCCTGCAACGCGCCCATCAAACAGCTGCACAATCTGGGCGTGGAGATCGAGGAAAATTCCGAGCTGGATCTGTTTGAGGCATTCAACAAACACGCGGGGGACGAGAGAATTCCTCAGGTGGTGGCAGACATGGAAAAGGAGCTGGGCGAGGGCAACAAAAAGCCGGAGATCCTTCCCAAACTGGCCCAGTACGAGCTGACCCTTCTGGACTGGATCGAAGACCATAAAGGCTGCCGGAAATACGTGGCCATTGCCGGAAAATGCTGGCCCGCTTTCCAGACCCAGTTCGGCTTTGTGCCCTGCTATGTGAACAGCCGTCTCACCGGCCGGGGCATTCCCGTTTCCTGTGAGGTGGATATTTACGGAGCGCTCAGCGAATACATCGGAACCCTGGCAAGCAATGACGCCGTGACTCTGCTGGATATCAACAACACGGTACCCGCCGATTTGTACCAGTCGGAAATTCAGGGCAAATACGGCTACATCCAGAAGGATACTTTCATGGGCTTCCACTGCGGAAATACCACCTCCGGCAAGCTGACTTCCTGCGCCATGAAGTACCAGCTGATCATGTCCAGAAGCCTGCCCCAGGAGGTAACCCAGGGTACGCTGGAGGGTGACATTGTGCCCGGCGACATCACCTTCTTCCGGCTGCAGAGTACCGCGGACAATCAGCTGCGGGCCTACATTGCCAACGGCGAGGTGCTGCCGGTGGCTACCCGTTCCTTCGGAGGTATCGGAATTTTCGCCATTCCGGAGATGGGAAGATTTTACCGCCATGTGCTGATCGAGGGCGGATTCCCCCATCACGGCGCGGTGGCCTTCGGCCATGTGGGTAAAACACTGTTTGAGGTGTTCAAGTATCTGGGCGTGGAGCCCGCCGCTATCGGCTACAATCAGCCGAAGAGCATGCGTTATCCCACGGAAAATCCCTTCGCCTGACCGGCAGACAGGAGGAAGTGTATGAAATATTACATCGGCGTGGATCTGGGAACTTCGGCGGTAAAGCTGCTGCTGATGAATGACAAGGGCGCCATTGAAAAAATTGTTTCCCGGGAATACCTCCTGTACTTTCCCCGGCCCGGCTGGTCCCAGCAGAATCCGGAAGACTGGTGGAACGGGACTGTGGAAGGTATCCGGGAGCTGATTTCCGGTATTGACGGAAATCTTGTGGCCGGCATCAGCTTTGGCGGGCAGATGCACGGACTGGTGATTCTGGATGAGGCGGATCAGGTGATCCGCCCGGCCATCCTCTGGAATGACGGCCGGACGGCAGCCCAGACGGATTATCTGAATCAGGTGGTGGGAAAAGAAGCCCTGGCCCGCAATACCGCCAACATTGCCTTCGCGGGATTTACCGCCCCGAAGCTTCTGTGGGTGCGGGAACAGGAACCGGAGAATTTCGCGAGAATTGCCAAAATCATGCTGCCGAAGGATTATCTGGCCTACCGGATGACCGGCGTTTTCTGCACCGATTACTCGGACGCCTCCGGCATGCTGCTGCTGGATGTGAAAAACCGCTGCTGGTCGGAAGAAATGCTGAAAATCTGCGGCGTGAGAAAGGAGCAGATGCCCCGGCTGTATGAAAGCTACGAAAAAGTGGGAACGCTGAAACCGGAAGTGGCCGGTCAGCTGGGTCTTTCCCGCGACTGTCTGGTGGCCGCGGGAGCGGGGGACAATGCCGCCGCCGCGGTGGGAACGGGAACCGTCGGGGAAGGAAAATGCAATCTTTCCCTGGGAACCAGCGGAACCATTTTCATCTCCAGCGACGACTTCCGGATGGACAGCCACAATGCCCTCCATGCTTTCGCCCACGCGGACGGCCATTACCATCTGATGGGCTGTATGCTCAGCGCGGCGTCCTGCAACAAGTGGTGGATGG
>DVON01000213.1 GCA_018713585.1 Candidatus Pullilachnospira stercoravium
AATAAACTGTTGAAAATAGTAATATTGGAATGACAATTGATATTTATAAGAGTGAAGCTGATAGAGGCTTAAGCTTTAGTATAGTAGCCAATAATGCGAAGCTGGATTGCTATATGGAAACTTCAATAGAAGAGTGCAAAATGTTTGCGGAAAATATTTTGTATGATTAGAAGCGTAATGAAGGAGAAGAGAAATGAAAAAATATAAAATAATTTTGCCGATAATTCTTTTAATATCTTTATTTTGTGGACAGACACTTACCGTATTTGGCGCCGAACAAGAATGGTACAGTCTTACGGAAGCCGATGACAGTTTAGAACCCGGTACAATAGTCTTAGATAAAGATGGAATTACACCGTATTCTCGTTATATTCTTGGAGCATCAGTTTTGTTACGAAACCCTTCAAGTGGCGTGCTTCAAATGAGATCAGAGGTGTACTGTACTGAGACAATGAGTAAAATTACTACTACATTTACTCTTCAGAAAAAGTCGGGGAGCAGCTGGGTTAATGTAGGGAAGGGAACGGTTTCGGTAAGCAATGACAATAGTATGTATGAATCTATGAAAGCCACAGGTGCTTCATCGGGGACATATCGATGTATAGCTGACACTCAAGTTGTAAGTAAGTCTGGGTATGCGGAAACAGTAAGTATAACTAGCAGTAGCTTAAAAATATAAAGTAGTGAAGAATCGAGGATTCAACATGTCCCTCATCAACTACCTAATCCTAGGCGCCGGCGGCACCGGCGGATGTATTGCCGGGTATCTGACGGATGCCGGGAAGAATGTTACATTAATTGCAAGAAATCAAACACTGGAGGCCATACGCAGGGATGGCCTCCTGATTTGTCTGGGGAATGAAATGCGGAGTATTCCCGTGCGGGCAGTCAGTGAGGAGGAGTACCAGGGGACGGCGGATATTATTTTTGTCTGCGTCAAGGGGTATTCTCTGGAAGAGATGTATCCGCTGATTCGCAGGGCGTCCGGGCCCGGGACGGTGGTGATTCCGATTCTGAATATTTACGGCACCGGGGAGCGGATGGCGGAGGAGCTGCCGGGGATTGAGGTGCTTAACGGCTGTATCTATATTTCCGCGGCGGCACAGCGGCCGGGAGTGATCCGGATGAGCGGGAAAATATTCCGGATTGTGTATGGCCGGGTGGACGGAAGAAAAGATAATCCCATGCTGTTTCAGCTGGAGGAGGATCTCAGGGAAGCGGGGATTACGCCGGTGTATTCGGATCAGATCCGGAGGGATACCCTGCAGAAATTTGCCATGGTTTCTCCTATGGCGGCTGTGGGGGCATTTTACGATGTGCCTTGCGGTGAGATGAAAAAGCCCGGGGAAATCAGGGATCGTTATGTGGCCTGTGTGTCTGAGATTGACAGTATTGCCAGGGCTATGGGGCTGAATTTCCCTGTGGATGTGGTGCAGGAAAATCTGCGGATTCTGGACGGGCTGTCGGATGACAGTACGGCTTCCATGCAGAAGGATTTGAAGCGGGGAAGCCTTTCGGAGATCGATGGCCTGGTTTACGAGGTGGTGCGGCTGGGACACCGGTTGGGGGTTCCTGTGCCCAACTATGAGGAGATCGCTGAGAGCCTTCTGCTGAGACTGAAAAATCAGTAAATTACTCCTTTTCATTTGGCCGGTTATCCGGTATAATAGCCGCAGATATGGCTGTTGTTCCTGATAACCGGCCAGTTATTTATTGTTGAAGGAGTAGAGTACATGACCTATCTGATATCATTTCTGGAGGGGATAATCACTTTTATTTCTCCGTGTCTGCTTCCTATGCTTCCCATTTACCTTTTGTATTTCGCGGGGGAGAACCGGCAGGGGAATACCGCGAAAACGTTGGTGAATGCGGTGGGATTTGTGCTGGGATTTACCTGTGTGTTTGTGCTGATGGGAGCGTTTGCGGCTGGAATCGGCGGGCTGCTGAGGCAGCACCAGACGGCGGTAAATGTGATTACGGGTCTGATTGTGGTGATTTTCGGGCTGAATTTTATGGGCGTGCTGAATGTGGGATTTCTCAATGGTACGCATAAGCTGCAGACGCAGGTGAAGGAGCTGGGATTTTTTTCGGCTATTCTGTTTGGAATTGTATTTTCCATAGGATGGACGCCTTGTGTGGGAACTTTTCTCAGTTCGGCGTTGCTGCTGGCTTCTCAGCAGGGCTCTGTGTGGCAGGGCGTGGGGATGCTTCTGGTGTATTCCCTGGGGCTGGGTATTCCGTTTATTCTCAGCGCGGTGCTGATTGACCGGCTGAAGGGAACTTTTCAGTTTATCAAGTCCCATTATCTGGTGGTTAACCGGGTCTGCGGAGCGCTGCTGGTGGCAGTGGGAATCGTGATGATGACAGGACTGATGAACCGGCTGTTGGGGATGCTCAGCTAATTTTGCGGCGGTGCTTCCGGGCAGGGCGGGTATTTGCCTGGCCGCGGAGGGATGACAGATTGCAGGCGGCCTGCGAAAGTGCAGGGAGTGGCCGGTAAAGGAGTGGCAAGGTGAAAAAATATGGTAAGACAATCGGGCTTCTGGCGGTTCTGATTTTGCTGGTGGCCGGGGCGGGGATCGCGTATACTGCCTTGAAGGATCAGGTGGATGCTCCGTCCGCATTGGATCAGATGACGCAGACGGAGGACGGCAGCGAAGAAGGCCAGGACGATACTGTGGAAGAAAGTGACGCTGTGGAAGATGGTACCGCAGAAGACGGCGGCGCCGTGGAAGAGGACAGTACTGCGGAAGAAGACGGTGTCGTGGAAGCGGACGATGCTGCAGGAGAGGACAGCGCGGAAAAAGACGGTGCTGCGGAGGGCAGTGAAACGGCGGAAGCCGGACAGGATGCGGACAGCGGAACGGACGCAGAGGCGGACGATACCTCCTCCCAGCGGCAGCAGGCGGTGGATTTTACGGTGTTTGACGCGGAAGGGCAGGAAGTGAAGCTGTCGGATTTCTTTGGAAAGCCGGTGGTGGTGAATTTCTGGGCTACCTGGTGCGGTTACTGTAAGCAGGAGATGCCGGATTTTCAGGAGGTATATGAGGAGTATAAGGATCAGGTGCATTTCCTGATGATTCAATCCACGGATGGAAGCCGGGAGACAAAGGAGATGGGGGAGGCTTATATTCAGGAGGAAGGATATTCCTTTCCCGTTTATTATGATGAAAACCGGGAGGCGGTTTATGTTTACAGCGTGTATTCACTGCCCACCACAATTCTTCTGGACGCGGAAGGGCGGGTGGCTGCCTACAACCCGGGTCTGGTGGAAAAGGAGCCGCTGACGGCGGCCATCGAAACGCTTCTGGAAGAGCAGGAAAGTGGCTGAAAAACGGAAAAATTCTGTTTTCTTTTGCTTTGGCATGAGCAGACTGACAACTTGATGTGACTGGAATTTGATGCTGATTGCAAAAGGAAACCTTGCTGTTGATATTGTGATTATCCGCACAATACTAAAATACGGTTTGTAGAAATATAATTGTATCAGCGCATGCAGAGGTGGTGATTGCAATTATCAGCTACGAACCGATGTGGAAGACCATGAAAAGAAAGGGGATCTCCCAGTATAAGCTGCTGAAGCGGGGGATTGATCACAGGACACTGAATACTTTGAAGCATGGGGGAAATATTACCATGCGGACTTTGGAAAATATCTGTCGGATTCTGGACTGCGAGGCCGGCGAGGTGGTGGCGTTCGTGGAGGATAACTGCGTGATGGAGCGGGTCAAAACCGGCACTGCCCGGAGTGCAGCTGCGCAAAATGACCAGGAAGGCAGTGAGACCGCAGGATCAGACCGTGTATGAGAAGTATAAAAATTTGGTATACAGATATCTTCGAAAACTTTATCCGGAAGCAGAGGAATCTTTGCAGCGCCGGATTCTGGGAAGGGTTTGGGAGGAAGCCGGACGGCTGGAAATCCTTTCCGGAACAGAAGACGAGCGGAAGGTGCTGACAGCGCTTCTGGCGCTCACCGAGCAGGAGATACACCAGGCCCGCATGCGGGAAATGTGGAGGGATGCCCGGCAGCGGAAAACGGATGCAGGAAATGGCAGCAGCCCGTCAGAAGAGGTGTGACTTCAGGGCGGCTTTCTCCAAAAAGGGAAGAGGAAAAAGAATGTCCCGCATTGCGGACAGATATCACAGAGACCGCAGGAAAAGGGACGGAAATTGCCTGAAAAAAGAAGAAAAATTACCCACAGGACGGAACAAATCCGCCCTGTTTTTTTGTCGGCGGGTATGATACAATAGCGCAAAGCGCTATTGTACCTGCACATAAGGCGATTTCTGCGGCCCCGCAGAAAGTCGCTGTGCATCAGGCCGAAGGCACTGTGAGAGCGGAGCGCTCATAGTCAATAGCGCAAAGCGGTATTGTACCTGCACATAAAGCGATTTCTGCGGCCCCGCAGAAAGTCGCTGTGCATCAAGGCACTGTGAGAGCAGATCGCTCATAGTCAATAGCGCAAAGCGCTATTGTACCTGAATATGGGGAAGGGAGTAAACGGGAGATGTTATTGGGGATAGACATTGGAACTTCCAGCATCAAGGGGATGCTGATGGAAGAGGATGGGAAGATTGTTTCAGTGAAGTCCAGCGGTTATCCGGTGGAGATTCCCAGGGCCGGCTGGGCGCAGCAGGATCCTGCGCTGTGGTGGGAAGGGCTGTGTGATGTGCTGGCGCAGATGCGGCAGGAGCGGCCGGATATCCTTGACGGCGTCCGGGGGATTGGATTTTCCGGGCAGATGCACGGGCTGACGGCGGTGGACCGGGAGGGAAATCCTGTGTGCCCGTCCATCATCTGGATGGATCAGAGAGCCACCGGGGAGCTTGGGGAAATCCGTGAGAAAATATCTGCCGGGGAGCAGGGGCGGATTCTGCATAACCGGGTGTTCAACGGATTTGCCATGGCGTCTTTGCTGTGGATGAAAAATCAGGACCGCAGGACTTATGACAGAATTTACCGGGTATTTCAGCCAAAGGATTACATACGGTACCGGCTCACCGGGCAGATGGGAACGGATTATTCAGACGCTTCCGCCAGCCTGATGCTGGATGTGGGAAAACGGGAATGGGCCTGGGAGCTTCTGGAGAAGCTGGGGATTGACGGCTCGCTGCTTACGCCCCTTGGCGGTTCCTGGGAGATTGCCGGAGCGGTTACCCGCAAAGCGGCTGGGCAGACCGGGCTGCCGGAGGGGATTCCCGTGGTATACGGGGCCGGCGACCAGCAGGCGCAGAGTATCGGCAACGGCGCGGTGCGGGAAGGCCGGATGATCTCCAATATTGGAACGGGAGCGCAGATTTCCGCCTTTTCGGCTTCGGATTTCTATGACCCGGAATTGAGAACCCATACGTTCTGTCACGCGGTTCCCGATGCGTATACGATTTACGGCGCCATGCTTACCGGGGGAATGTCGCTGAACTGGATGAAAAACCAGATTCTGCGGGAGGACAGCTTTGAGAAGCTGGGACAGATGGCGGAGACAGTAGAACCGGGTAGCGGCGGTCTGGTATTTCTGCCGTATCTTTCCGGAGAGCGGACGCCTCTGATGAATCCGGACGCCAAAGGGGTATTTTTCGGGCTGACATTGAAGCATGAGGCAGCCCATATGGTCCGGGCGGTCATGGAGGGCGTCACCTTTGCCCTGCGGGATTCCATGGAAATTCTGGAAGGCCTGGGCGTCCGGGCGGAGCGGCTGACCGCCTCCGGGGGCGCCAGCGGAAGTCCTGTGTGGCTGCAGATTCAAGCGGATATTCTGGGAAAGGAGATACAGGTATGCCGTTCCCAGGAGCAGGCTTGTCTGGGCGCCTGTATTCTGGCAGGTGTGGGCATTGGCGTTTATCCGGATATCAGCGCCGCCTGCGGCAGGCTGGTTTCCTTTGAAGAGAAGGTGTATCGTCCCCGCAGCCAGTATGCGGCCATGTACGAAGAGCGGTATCGGAAATATCACGGAATTTACCAGGGAACAAAGAACTGGATGTGATGGAAGAGATCCCGGGACTGAATGGACAGAGAAAAAACGGGGAAAATAATCGAAGATAAAGAGATCAGAGAAACAGGAGGTACTTACAATGAGAAAGGCGATGATGATATGTGGACTTGCGGCGCTGATGGCTGTGGCAGGCTGCGGACAGAATAAGACAGATTCCGGGGAGGAGAATAACTCCTCTGCGGCAGCCCAGACTGATGCGCAGGAGAATGGAAATAATGAGGAAACCGGTCAGGAGGAGACGGATCAGACCCAGGAGCCGCTTCGGGCGGTTTATCTGAAAAATGATGTGGGTGAATTGTTCGTCACCCTGGAGCAAGGCACACCTTTTACCGGTACGCTTCCGGATGAAATCGTGGATGAGGAAGGAAACCGTATCGCAAAGGAGGATCTTCAGAGCGGCGACGTGCTGGACGTTTACGGCAGTGGAATTATGACAAATTCGTATCCGGGACAGTATTCCGGCATCACGAAGCTGGTGAGAGTGGAGCAGGGGAATCAGGAATATGTGGACAAATATCAGGAATTGCTGGATCAGTTCTTCCCGGAGCCGGATACCACCCAGCCGCCGGAGATGTCCGTCACTTACCGGCAGCCGGAGGCAGTGGTGACGGCGTCCTGTATGCGGGGAGGATATGAGTGGTCGTACACCGATGAGAACGGGGAGACCACAGGTACTATTGCCGACGGTTCCCATGTGCTGACGTGGGAGGATCTTCCCTGGATGCAGATGACGGAAGCCACGGAGATGACCATGATGTTCACCTATGAGCCGGATCAGGTGGCTGTGGTGCGCTGGGATGAGGATCAGCAGCTGGAGGCGGAGCGGACAGACGGAGAATCCATCACGGATGGCGAGACCGTGCGGGTGGATGAAACAGAGGACGGATTCGTGTTTACGGCGGAGCCGGGTTATATTTATCAGATCACCGGAACGTGGCCGGAGGGAACCGTGGAATATGGGTTCGGCACGACGGCGGAGGCGGAAAAAGGCGATAATCAGTAAAGTTTGCCCAGAGAAGCCTTGGGAAACGATTCTGTGGAGGGGAAAACAGGAGCAGGATACGAGGAGAATAGGTATGATTGGGGATATGACAAGTTTAAGCAAACTGAGAAATATTAAAACGCGTTCCATCAGCCCGGAAAACTTTTCCGGCGGGAAGGGAGAAGGCGGACAGGCCGTGGAGGGAACGGGAGCGTCCTGTGCCAGGGATCTGGGGAAGGGATGGAAAATCTCACCTTCTGTGAAAATCGCCCCGGGAGAGATATTTACCATGGCCGAAATGGATGGCCCCGGCATGATCAAACATATCTGGGTGACCACCAGCAGTACCCAAAACCGCACGCTGATTTTCCGGATTTACTGGGATGACTGTCAGGAGCCTTCCGTGGAAACTCCGCTGGGAGACTTTTTCGCCAGCGCGGACGAGCAGCAGTATGAGCAGCTGACTTCCCTGGCGGTGTGTGTAAATCCGAGAAAGGCATTAAACTGCTATTGGGATATGCCCTTCTATCGTCACTGCAAAATGACTCTGGAGAATCTTGAGGATGAAGATGTGATCGTGCATTACCAGGTGGATTACCAGCTGCTGGATCTGGAACCGGGGATGGGATATTTCCACGCACAGTTCCGCAGGACGAATCCGCTGCCCTACAAGCAGGATTACACCATACTGGACGGTGTGAAAGGAAAGGGCCAGTATGTGGGAACTTACCTGTTCTGGGGCGTGAACAACAATGGCTGGTGGGGAGAGGGAGAAATTAAATTCTTCATGGACGGCGACAGCGAATATCCCACCATCTGCGGAACCGGAACGGAGGATTATTTCTGCGGCTCTTATGATTTCGAGGTGGATGGAATATACCGTCCTTACTGCACTCCCTATGCGGGGCTTTCAAAGATAACCGCCACAGACGGGGCTTATAAGACCCAGCAGAGATTCAATATGTATCGCTGGCATATCAATGATCCGATCTACTTTGATACAGATCTGCGGGTGACCATCCAGGCATTGGGATGGCGGTCCGGAGGCCGGTATCTGCCGCTTCAGGACGATATTTCTTCGGTGGCCTACTGGTATCAGGATACGCCCGCGCCCAGCGGCTCCGTTTTGGGAAGCAGAGACGATCTGGAGATTATCTGATCCGCAGCAGGGCATAAAATGAGAAAAAAGAACAGGACGGATGAGGGAAAAGTGGCGGTTTAAGACCCGCGGAATTCTCCTCGCTGGCCTGTTCTTTTTGGTTGGCAAAATCCGGAAGAATGTATCCGCATATCCTCCGAATTGGCTGTCCCATGGCAGATATCCCCCACAGAAAATCCATTGCAGAATTTCCCTGAAAATGATACAATTTTAACATTCCAAAGTCAGCCTGCAAGCTGCAGGAACTCTCTGACAGGAACTGCAACCGATGATTTTCAGACAACGCAAAAGAGAGGGACAGGGACACCATGCCGGTAGATATGAAGACAATTATAGCGGATACCTTTGCGCAGATGATCCGGAAAGGGGACATTGACAAAATAACAGTGAAGAATGTGATCGAGGAATGTCATATTTCCCGCCAGACCTTCTATTATCACTTTCATGATCTGATGGAGGTTCTGGAGTGGTCCTTTGAACGGGCCGCGAAAAAGCTGCTTCAGGAAAGTATGGAAGCGGATGGGCTTCAGGCTGCGCTGGAACGGTTTGTGGCATTTGCCTATGAACACCACAGGGAGATCCACAGGCTGCTGAATTCCAGGAACAGCCAGCAGATTGAGCAGATGCTCATTGAATCCGTGGTGACGTATCTGGGAGATCTGGCGGCTTATAAGGAGCCGGAGCTGAACATCAGCCTCAGCAATATGGAGATCAGCCTTCACTTTTATGCCTGCGGGATTGTGGGCACCCTGCTGAGGTATGGAGGAGATCCGCACCTGGGTCAGGAACGGCTGGTGAGGCAGCTGGAGCTGCTTTTGAAAGGCGGGATTTTCCCGGAAAGCAAGGAAAAATAAAAGATGGATTGGAAATAGTCGTCAGCTTCTTTGGAAGCCGTACGGCTATTTTTTTCGCTGAAAAGCATTTTGACACCCAGAGGTTTGTGTTTGTACAGATCGCAAAATGTGTAAAAAATCCTTACACTTGGGGAATTGTGTAAATACATTTCTGAAAAATTGAAAATGGCATCCCGGGGAAAACACTGGTATAACAGACTCAGGGGGAAGAAGACGACAGGCCAGACAGCGGAAACCCTAAAGGATACCTTGATGGCCATTCGGCCAAGCAGTGGAAAGGAGGGAGCTGGTTCATGAGTATTGGGCAGGAAGTATTCGCGATTAAGCTGTACGAGCTGGAGCAGCAGTATGGAAAACTGCAGAGCAGAATCCGTGTCTGCGGGAAGAATAACCGCCGGAGAATCCGGGAGGAGCTTCAGAGGGCAGAAGAAGAATATGAAGAAGAGCATCTGCTTCTGCAGGAACGGGTAAAGAACTGCCGGTCCCGGGCAGTATCCAGGCTGGCTAAGGCGCAGCTGGATTATCAGAAAGCCACAGACGAGAGTATAAAAGAACAGCTGGCCGCGGATCTTCATGGAGAAAATACTACTCCCGGAGAAGATGCGCAGGAGGCATCGGCTCTTTACGCGGAGTTTGCCATTGACTTTGCCACGCTAGCCACGCAGCAGGCTTTGATTGCCGCCTTGTCAGCGTTGGACGGACAGGCAGAGGAAACAATAGAGGGAAAGGAACTGCAGGATGAGAAATAAGAATAGAAAGTGGGAGGACGGCAGATGGAGGAAATAAAAAAACCAAAGAAACCATTGATTTATTACTATGTGATTGTGATGGCAATTCTGCTGCTGGTGAATTTTCTGCTGATGCCTTGGGTGGCGCAGAACCGGGTACAGGAAGTGGACTACGGTACGTTTATATCCATGACCGAGGAAAAGCAGATTTAGGCAGTGCAGGTGGATCAGGAGGAAAATCAGATTCTGTTTACGGACAAGGAGAATCATATCTATAAAACGGGTATGATGGATGATCCGGAGCTTACCCAGAGGCTGTATGATTCCGGAGCGAAGTTTTCCGGGGAAATTGTAGAACATGTCTCTCCGGTGCTTTCTATCCTGATTTCCTGGGTTCTTCCGATTCTGGTTTTCGTGGGAATCGGACAGTATATGTCAAGAAAACTGATGAACAAAGCCAGCGGGCCCGATTCCATGATTTTCGGAATGGGAAAAAGCAACGCCAAAGTGTATGTGAAATCTTCGGAGGGCATCCGCTTTTCCGATGTGGCCGGCGAGGATGAGGCGAAAGAAAATCTGACAGAGGTGGTGGATTATCTGCACAATCCTGCCAAGTACAAAGAGGTGGGCGCGGAAATGCCGAAAGGTATCCTGCTGGTAGGCCCTCCGGGAACCGGAAAAACCATGCTGGCCAAAGCGGTGGCCGGAGAAGCGGGAGTTCCGTTCTTCTCCATGTCCGGATCGGAATTTGTGGAGATGTTTGTAGGTATGGGCGCTTCGAAAGTCCGGGATCTGTTTAAACAGGCCAAGGAGAAGGCTCCCTGTATTGTATTTATCGATGAGATCGACGCCATCGGTCAGAAACGTGACGGACGGGCCGGAGGCAATGACGAGCGGGAGCAGACGCTGAATCAGCTGC
>DVON01000214.1 GCA_018713585.1 Candidatus Pullilachnospira stercoravium
TATTGAGGATATTTCCCTGTATCAGGTAAAATTCGAGGAAACATATTCCCGCAAAGAACTGGAAGCACTGGGAGAACAGCTTACGGAAGCCGGTATTATTACGTCTTTCATGGAAAATCTGGTCACTTGTCTGAGTACCGATTTTCTTCCGTCCGATCAACGCTGGGAAAAAGAATGGAATTCCGGTTCGTTGTCGGAAACCTGGCCTTTAGAAGCGATCCACATGGAGCAGGCATGGGATTTTATGGACCGTATGAACGATCCTGTCAGTGTGGGAATCTTCGATACCGGTTTTTTCGATACCCACGAAGATCTTTCTTTTGCGGCTACGCCGCTGGCGAATCAGCTGGAGGAAAGCAGCGGAAAACTGGATCCCCATGGAACTGCCGTGGCCGGTGTCATCGGCGCCGGACTGGATAATGAAACAGGGATCTCCGGCATCATTCCCGACAAAGTTCAGGAACTGTACGGTGTGTCTGCCTGGGGACTTACCATCACGGAAAATAAAATCGATCTGATGGCTGTACAGACAGGTCTGGCCTATCTGATTTCTGTACGGCAGTGCCGGGTAATCAATGTGAGTCTGTCTTTATGGGACGCCGGTCAGGAAGAAGATCCGGAAAACAGCGAACTTTTCCGTGAATATACGGATGCTCTTACCTGTCTTTTTTCCGGACTTCTGGATTCCGGCAACGATTTTATCATCTGCAAATCCGCCGGCAATGATCCTTCCCTGAGTGCGGCGGCTGATCCCGTCAGTGCCATCAGCGATGAAACGGTCCGGAAAAGAATTCTCGTTGTGGAAGCTGTGGGACCGGGCATGGATGGTTCCATGGAACTGGCTTCCTACAGCAGCAGCGGCAGCAGAACAGACCTGTCGGCGCCGGGAGGAAACGATCGTGCCGCTATATGCACCACATGGGTGGAGGAAGATGCGCTGGGGATCAGAAGCAGCCAGTATCAGTATGTGCAGGGAACTTCGCTGGCGTCTGCCTATGTTTCCGGAACTGCGGCTCTGATCTACAGTATCAATCCGTATCTGAACGGGGAGCAGGTCTGCGATATTCTTCTGGAAACCGCCGCCGAAACACCGGCCGGGGCGGAGGCCCCGCTTCTGGATGCGGCTGCGGCGGTGGAAAAGGCGGCTGACGGACGCAGCAGCCAGGAGCCTGCTACCGTATGGTCTTCCCAGTGGGTGGAGGAGTAAACATAATTAAATTTATAGGTATCTTACAAGGAAGTGAACCATCATATGACCAGAACTGAAAAATTGAATATGCTGTTCGGGGAAGATTATGAGCTGATTGACCTGTTTCCCCGGGCTGAGGGGGAAGGATGTCAGGATTTTATCAACCAGGCAGAACAGTACTTTCTGCAGGATGGACAGCTGTCCCAATTCTGCGACCGGGCGGTGACGCTGGTGCTGAAGCTGCTGTGTTACTATCCTTTTGAAATGTTTGTGCAGGAATACATTCCTTTCCGCAGCCCGCGTTCCGGCTGGCTGAAGGACAAACGGTGCGAAATGGTGGCAAGAATCATCCGGAAGGTGATTATGAAGAAAAAAGGGCAGGTCGATATTCTTCTCGGGAAAGAAAATACGATTGTCAGTATCGTGGGCGGCACACTTTCCATTGCCGTATACCATCCCAGCGAAAGTGTCAGCAGCCTTCTGGACCGTCTGACGGAAGCAGAGGGATTGTACCGGAGACGTTATTTCATATAAAATACATAAGAATAAGATAAAATCAGGCAGCCGGATCCTGCGGCATCCGGCCAGGAATCTTTGAGTTGGAAAGGGGGAGCGCGCAGTGGCCGAGATGCGCAGATATAAGAGAGAAGTTCAGGATACCCGGCAGATCCGCCGGCTTCTGGAGGAATGTCAGGTGCTGCGGATTGGAACGATGGACCAGGAAGGAATGTTCATCGTTCCGGTCAGCTACGGATACGAATATGAGGAGGACGGCAGTCTGCGGTTCTATATTCATTCTGCCGGAGAGGGTAGAAAGGTACAGGCTTTCCGGCAGCAGGAGCGGGTAGCTGTGGAACTGGACTGTGCCGATGGACTGATCCGCGGAGACTATACCTGCCAGTACTCCATGGCTTTCCGCAGTCTGATGGGAAGTGGAAAGATCTGCCTTCTGTCCGGGCCGGAGAAGCTGCGCGGCCTTAAACTGCTGATGCGGCATACAGCCCCCGAAAGCCGGATTTCCTTCTCGGATGAGATGGTGGAAGCGGTTCATGTGTATGCCATCCGGATGGAAGAGTTCCGCGTGAAGATGCGGGAACCCGGGAGGACCGCTTCCTGCTGTCCGCCGGAACCTGCAGATATACAGCATAATAAAAAGGAGTTTGAGACACATGAGATTTGATTCCATTGAAGAATATATTACCCGTTTTCCCATTTATCAGTATGCTTTTCTGGACACCCAGGATATCGAGTTCAATGACAGAGTGAGAACCATCTGTAAAAAAGAATGTCCCAGGTACGGTAAGTCCTGGTCCTGTCCGCCGGCGGTGGGGACAGTGGAACACTGTATGGAGGTCTGCCGGGAGTATCCATATGCCCTGTTGTTTTCTTCCGTGGCAGACGTACCGGATTATTCAGATATGAAAGCGCTTCTGGCCACAAAGGCGGAGCATGAAGAGATTACCCGGCAGATCGAACAGTTTCTGAAGGATGATGCCTGGAAATGCTACACGTTATCCACAGATTCCTGTTCTATCTGCGACAAATGCTCTTATCCCAAAAGAGCCTGTCTTCACCCGGAGCAGATGCACCCCTGCATTGAAAGCCACGGGATTCTTCTGACCAAAAGTATCGAGGAAAATCATATGGATTATTTTATGGGAGAACAGATGGTTCTCTGGTTCAGTCTGATTTTCCTGAAAGCAGTATAAAATGTATCCTTACAGGCGGCGCCATATGTTATCGGCGCCGCTTATCTTGTCAGATCTTTAACCCATGCATATTTTTTGTAATGACGGTATACGGCAGGGAGCTTCACCATTTCATCCAGGCTGATGACGAAATAAACGGCAAGCACCGGAAGATTAAGCACAAAGGCAGAGATAAGTCCCAGGGGCACCGCAATCACCCACATCACAACCGTATCGCACAGCAGACCAAAACGTGAGTCGCCTCCGGCGCAAAAGATTCCGGCAATGGTTGTGGCGTTTACCGCCCTTCCGATCATATAATAGGAACAGATCAGAAGCATCCCCCTCAGATAACCGGCAGAAACATCGCTGAGGTTGGATACGGAAAGAATCAGCGGAGACAAAGCCAGAAGTACCAATCCGGAAATAATGCCGCTTACAATGGAGATCCGGCAGAGCCGGCCTCCGTAGCTGCGGGCTTTCTCCAGATTTCCCTGTCCCAGCTCATTTCCCACCAGAATACCGCCGCCGTTGCCGATGCCGGAGCAAAAGCAGGCGATCAGGTTTTTCACAATATTGGCGATGGAATTTGCCGCCACCGCGTCACTTCCCAGATGTCCCATAATCACGGAATACATGGTAAATCCGCATCCCCACACCATTTCATTGGCCAGCACCGGCGTCGTATACTTCCAGAAATCCTTTCGCAGCAGCGGATCGGTATGTATCACATAACGCATCCTCAGATGAATCCTTCCTTCCCGGCAGGATTCCGCAAAAAGCCACAGCAGCTCCGCCGCTTTCGCGATCACCGTAGCCAGGGCAGCACCGGCAATGCCCATTTCCGGAAAAATCCAGAATCCGAAAATAAAAACCGCATTGAGAAAAATATTCAGCACCACGGAAAAAGAACTGATCACCGTACTTTTCATGGCCTGACCGCTGTTCTTCAGGATGCAGAGGAAAATCTGGGAGATCCCTGTCATAAGGTAGGACAGCCCCACCACCTGAAGATACCGGACGCCACCGGCAATCAGCACTTCGTCCCGTGTAAAAATCCGCATCAGCAGTCCCGGGCACAGCTGAGCTGCCAGAAAGACCGCCAGGGACACCGGCGTGGTGATCTTCAGCACCAGAGCCAGAATCCGTTCCACCGCATCCCGGTCACCCTTTCCCCAGTACTGAGCGGCCAGCATGCTGGCCCCGATGGTAATGGCCGCCAGAAACAGATTGAAGACAAACTGCACCTGTCCGGCCAGGGAGACAGCAGAAAGCGAATCCTGATCCAGCAGCCCCAGCATCAGAGCGTCGGAAGCGTTCACTGCCGCCAGCATGAACTGCTGAAAAGCGATAGGAAGCACCAGAGAAAATAATTTTGAATAAAATTCTGAGTTTTTCTTTAACGTATTCAAATGACAATCCCTCCTGTACAGTTCTCTATGATAAGGAATTCTTTCGGGAAAAACTACCGTTTTTTTCTGTTTTTCTATAACAATCTTATTCGGAACGGAAAATCATATTTTGCGGAATTCTTTCATAAATTGGATAATAAAACCGGGGAGGATGCCATGAAGAAACTCAGATTTCCCATCTGGCGGGAAGCGCTGGCCCAGTCACTGGAGCTTCCCCGGGATCTTGCCTGCCGTGACGCGCTTCTGACCATGACAGGAGAATCGCAGCTGCTGGTGGAAAATTACCGGGCCATCCGGGAATATACCCCCGGGCATCTCCTGATACAGGCCGCCAACTGCCGGATCCGGATAGAGGGAAAGCATCTGCAGATTCGCTACTATAATAATGAGGAGATGCAGATCGAAGGGCAGATTGAAGTTATTCGCTTTGAACCGTAACGGTAACATGCGGCCGGGCAGCCCCCAAAGGGGCCGCCGCAAGCCGGATCAGAGAGGAGGATACAGCTTGACGGAAAAAATTCCGCGTTATCTGAAAGGATATGTGAAAATCCGGCTGGAAAGCCCGATGCCGGAACGTTTTCTTGCCCTGTGCGTACATAACAGAATTCCTCTGTGGAATCTGAATAACCACGGTCTTTATTATGAAATGGAACTGCTGCTTCCGGATTTTTTCCGGCTGCCGCCTTTTCGCAGAAAAACATCTTCCAGAATTTTTCTTCTGGAACGCCATGGCCTTCCCTTTCTTCTGAAAAAAGGGAGAAAGAAGAAAGCACTTCTGGCCGGAATACTTATCTGCGGTATTTTTCTGTACGGATGCTCACTGTTTCTCTGGGACATCCAGGTGGAAGGGAACCTGCGACATTCCCAGGAAACCATCCTACGGGTGCTGGATGAGGACGGTGTCCGGGCGGGAATCCTAAAAAGCAGCCTGGACTGCAGCGGGATTGCCGCCCGGGTCCGGGAAGCATTTCCGGATGTGGTATGGGTATCCGCTACCCTGGAGGGTACCTGCCTGAATATTGAACTGCGGGAAAATCAGGAAGGAAACGAAACTTCTGATCAGGAGCCGGATGCGGCCTGGGATCTGACGGCTGACAGGGACGGAACGGTACTCAGCATCGTTACCCGCCGGGGGACGCCGCTTGTGCAGGCCGGCCAGAAGGTAAAAAAAGGCGATGTGCTGGTGACGGGGGCTCTGGAAATTCTCAATAACGACCAGCTGGTACAGCGGTACGAATACGTGGGCGCGGACGCGGATATCCTGCTGGAAGTCGATTATCAGTATTACGATGAATTTTCCATGACACAAGTCCGGAGGCAGTATGAAGGTTCCTCGAAAAGTTATTTCTTTCTCCGTCTCTTCGGACAGGAGTTTTCCATGGCAGGGAAAGCCAAAGAAACGGAAGAGGAGGTTCGCTGGGAAAAACCGGTTTATCTCACCGACAGTTTCTGCCTTCCGATTTCCTACGGAACGATCACCCGGCAGGTCTGCCGGGAT
>DVON01000021.1 GCA_018713585.1 Candidatus Pullilachnospira stercoravium
CTCGACCATGTCGGACTTGAGCTCCGCGACATCGGCTTTGACCTCGACCATGTCGGACTTGAGCTCCGCGACATCGGCTTTGACCTCGACCATGTCGGACTTGAGCTCTGCGACATCACTTTTGAGTGAAACGATGTCAGCCTTGACTTCGACCATGTCGGACTTAAGCTCCGCGACATCACTTTTGAGTGAAACGATGTCAGCTTTGACCTCGACCATGTCGGACTTGAGCTCCGCGACATCACTTTTGAGTGAAACGATGTCGGCTTTGACCTCAACCATGTCGGACTTAAGCTCCGACACATCATCCTTTACATTTTTTATCTCTTGTAGAATCAGATCAAGTTTATTATCCACAGTCATCACATCACCTCCCTCTGTGGTAATCCGAGTATAACACGGGTGACGGCCAGAAGCAATCAGTTTGTAACTGAATTTTTCTCTGGAAAAAAGGCCAAAAAAATTGCTGTTTTTTTGGTAATTAAGCAGATAGAAAATGGGAGAAACTTGCCGTATACTTAGTTTACGTTTGGCAAAAAGAGAGCCGGATGACAAGACATAAAATTATCAGACAGGAGGATTTTCAAGGTGTTTTTTACGATTGAAAAATTCCAGAGAAGAGTGGAAGAGCTGGGCCAGAGAAGATATTTCGGCCAGCAGTGCATCGCACCGTTTACCGCTGCGCCGGGAACGCTTCCCGAGGACGAGCATTATCATCAGGTGCCGGAAAAAATTGAGGGGGAGCCTTTCCAGTTAAATGATTCCTTTATTGGAAGAGACCGTTATCTGTGGGCTGAAAAGGAAGTAACGCTTCCCTGTGCGAAAGAAGGCTGCCAGGTGGTGGGTCTGTTTAACTTCGGCGAGACCGGAGGAGGATATAACAGCGGATTTGAATCCCTGCTGTATGTGGACGGACATCCTTACCAGGGTGTGGATACCAATCATAACGAAGTGTTCTTCCAGGGAAAAGAGGGAGAAAAGGTACGGCTTACGTTCCTTCTGTGGACGGGACTGGAAGGCGGCGGCGTACACCGGACCTTCTATCATCAGCTGAAACAGGCAGATCTGGGATATCTGCATAAGAATACCGATGAGCTTTACTATTTTGCCCGTGCCATCACGGAGACCCTGATGCTGCTTCCGGAGGATGACGAGAATTACGCGTCCCTGAAGACGGCTCTGGACCGGGCGCTTCTGTACATTGACTGGGATGAGGATACCTTCTATGAGTCTGTGGACAAGGCACATCAGGTGCTGATGGACGAGCTGGACCGGCTGGAGAAGCATACGGATGTGACGGTTCATGTGGTGGGCCATACCCATATCGACGTGGCCTGGCTGTGGCGTCTGAAACACACCAGAGAAAAAGCACAGAGATCTTTCTCCACGGTTCTGCGTCTGATGGAGCAGTACGACGAGTATGTATTCCTGCAGACTCAGCCGCAGCTTTACAAATATATTAAGGAAGACTGCCCCGAGCTTTATGAGGGCATCAAGAAGAGAGTTGCCGAGGGCAAGTGGGAGCCCGACGGCGGTATGTGGGTAGAGGCCGACTGCAACATTTCCTCCGGCGAGGCGCTGGTACGCCAGTTCCTTCACGGCACCCGGTTCTTTGAGCGCGAGTTCGGAAAGAAATGCGAGTACCTGTGGCTTCCGGATGTATTCGGCTACAGCTGGGCGCTGCCTCAGATTCTGAAGCTGTGTGAGATTGAAACTTTCATGACCACAAAGATCAGCTGGAACCAGTTCAACTCCATTCCCGATGATCTGTTCAAATGGAGAGGAATCGACGGAAGCGAAATCCTCACCTACTTTGTAAATACACCCGGCGAGGGACAGGACACCTCTACCCGGTATTCCACCTACAACGGTATGGTGACTCCCCACTCCGTAATCGGAAGCTGGAAAAAATTCCAGAACAAGGATCTCAGCAAAGATACCCTGATCTCCTACGGATACGGAGACGGCGGCGGCGGTGTTACCAGAGAGATGCTGGAGCTGCGCCGGGCTATGGACAAGCTGCCGGGACTGCCCAATGTAAAGACGGGAACTGCCGGAGAATTCTTCCGCAAGATGCACGAGAATGTGGACAACACAGACCGTTACGTGCATACCTGGGACGGCGAGCTGTATCTGGAGTATCACAGAGGAACCTATACCTCTCAGGCATATAATAAGAAAACCAACCGCCATATGGAGAACAAGCTGGCGCAGATCGAGTGGCTGTCCTCCGTGGCATACATTCTGGGCGGCGAGTACGCGCAGCAGGAGCTGAACGACAGCTGGGAGTGCGTGCTGCTGCATCAGTTCCACGACATTATTCCGGGATCCTCCATCCACGAAGTATACGCGGATTCCCGGATCAACTACAAAGTGGCAGAGGACCGCGCTGACGGCGTGAAGGCGAAAGTGCTGGACAGCCTGACAGAAAAGAAGGAGAATACCTTCGGTATTTACTCCACCAACAGCTTCGGCGGAAAAGAGCTGGTAAGCATTCCGGTACAGGGTTGCGGTTCCTTCCTGGATGAGGAGGGAAATGCCCTGGAGGCGCAGAAGACAGAGGAAGGCTATGATGTGCTGGTGAATGTGAAACCCTTTGCTGTCACCAATATCACCTTTGTTCCCGGCGCTGAGAAGGGAGCGGGAAAAACCTTTGTTATCGACGGCAGCAGCCTGGAGACACCTTTCTATTCCATCAGCTGGAATGAGGAAGGACAGCTGGTGAGCCTGTACGACAAAGAGGCCGGCCGTTCCGTTCTGAAAGAGGGAGAAAAGGGCAATGTTCTGGAAGTGTACGAGGACAAGCCCATGGATTACGATGCCTGGGATATCGACATCTTCTATACCCAGAAGATGGAGACCATGAAGATCTGCCGTCCGGCGGAGGTGATTGCCGACGACGGACTGAAAGCAGTGATCCGTTTCACCTACAAATACCGGAAATCCGAGATTACACAGGATATGATCGTGTACAGAGATTCCAAGCGGATTGACTTTAAGACCCACGCGGACTGGCATGAGGATCACCGTCTGCTGAAGGCTGCCTTCTACACCGACATCCGTTCCACAAAGGCCACCTATGATATTCAGTTCGGCCATGCGGAGCGTCCCACCCACTGGAACAACAGCTGGGATTGGGCACGGTTTGAGGTGTGCGGCCACAAATGGGCGGATCTTTCCGAAACCGGCTACGGCGTCAGCCTGCTGAACAACTGCAAATACGGCTACAGCATCAAGGACAACGCCATGAAGCTGAGCCTTCTGAAGAGCGCGAAACATCCGGATACCACCGCGGATATGGGCGAGCATGACTTTACCTACGCGCTGTATCCCCATACGGGAGCGGTGACAGAGGGAGGTACCATCGAGGCCGCCAACCAGCTGAACCTGCCGGCACAGGCTGTGGCCGGAGGATTCGCAGAGCATCGCCGGATCGTGAAGGTTTCCGGAGACTGCGTACAGATCGATGTGGTGAAGAAGGCAGAGGATGAGAACTGCCTGATCGTGCGGCTGCACGAGTGCCGCGGCGGACACGGACAGGTGACCATGGAGTCCGAGTTCCCGGTGAAGAAGATTGTGCCCTGCAACCTGCTGGAGCATGACTGCGGAGAGGCTGTGGAAGGAAATTCCATGGAGGTCTCTGTTCATCCCTTCGAGATCAAAACCTATAAGCTTTATCTGTAAGTAAGAAATTACAATGGGATAACGGGCCGCTGCAAAGCGGGTGGGTCAGCTCACCTGCCGGCAGCGGCCCTGTTTATGCCTCAAAGAATACCACGACTGACCTGTTATAAATTTTAAAAAAACAGGGTATGACATTGATTTTCCAACAAAAGTGCAGTAAGGTTAAATAAACAAGAGAAAAAGGTGATGGGGGTAAATGTACAATGGCAAAATCATATGAGATGGACATGACCAGCGGACCATTGCTGAAAAAAATTCTGATTTTTTCGGTTCCGCTGATGCTTTCCGGTATCCTGCAGCTTCTGTTCAATGCTGCGGATATCATTGTGGTGGGACAGTTCACAGGCAGCAGCGCGTTGGCGGCGGTGGGTTCCACCAGTTCGCTGATCAACCTGTTTGTTAATGTGTTTATTGGCTTTTCCATCGGCGCCAACGTGCTGGTGGCGCAGTATTTTGGGGCCAGGGACGAGAAAAATGTTCATGAAACCGTGCATACATCTATTCTTCTGGCTATTATCTGCGGGCTGATTCTGATCGTGGCGGGAATTTCTCTGGCGCCGCCCATGCTGGAGCTGATGGATACACCGGATGAAGTGCTGGGACAGGCGGTATTGTATATGCGGATTTATTTTGTGGGAATGCCTGCAACACTGGTGTATAATTTTGGAGCGGCAATTCTCCGGGCAGTGGGAGATACCAGAAGACCGCTGTATTATCTGTTTGTGGCGGGGTGCGTCAACGTGGTACTGAACCTTTTCTTTGTGGTGGTCTGCGGCCGCGGGGTGGACGGAGTGGCCATCGCCACTGTGATTTCCCAGGTGATTTCCGCCGCTCTTATCGTACGCTGCCTGGTAAAGAGCGATGGAATGTACCGGCTGAATCTGTCCATGCTGAAACTGCACAGGCAGAAAGTGATTCAAATAGCCAGGATAGGACTTCCCGCAGGATTTCAGGGAGCGATTTTCTCCATTTCCAATGTACTGATTCAGTCTTCCGTGAATTCTTTCGGATCCATTGCCATGGCAGGAAATACGGCGGCCTCCAATATAGAGGGATTTATTTATACCTGTATGAACGCGGTTTATCAGACATCCCTCAGCTTTACCAGCCAGAATCTGGGGGCCGGTAAGATCAAACGGATTTCCAGGATTCTTGTGGAATGTTTGGTTGTGGTGTTCCTTGTGGGAGCAGTGATGGGATTTCTGGCATACACCTTTGGCGCGGAGCTTCTCCGTATCTACTCTACAGATCCGGAGGTCATTGAAAATGGTCTGCACCGTATGCGGGTAATCTGCCAGACCTATTATCTCTGTGGAATGATGGATGTGACCGTGGGAGCGCTGAGAGGCCTGGGGTATTCGGTGATGCCCATGCTGGTTTCCCTGGCAGGCGTGTGCGGCGTCCGGATCGTATGGATTTTTACAGCTTTTGTCTGGAGCAGGTCGCTGTTTACGCTGTATATTTCTTATCCTATTTCCTGGGGGGCTACCTTTGTGATTCATCTCATCTGTTTCGCGGTGGTATACCGGAAACTGAAGGCACGGCGGGGCGCGCAGGCGTAACCGGATGGCCCGGGGAAAATGTCCCCGGGCCGCCAGAAGATATGAACAGGAGAGAAGCACCATGTATATTGCAGATTTACATATTCATTCCCGGTTTTCCCGGGCCACCAGCAAGGAAGGCGACCCGGAACATCTGAGACTCTGGGCGCAGAGAAAAGGAATCCGGGTGGTGGGAACGGGGGATTTTACCCATCCTGACTGGCGTCGGGAACTGGAGGAAAAGCTGGAAGAGGCCGGGGACGGTCTGTACCGGCTGAAAAAAGAATATCGACTGGAGCACTGGCAGGCCTGCGGGGGCGAAGAGCCCCTTTTTGTTGTCTCCGGAGAAATCAGTTCCATTTACAAGAAAAACGGCAAAGTGCGGAAGGTTCACAATGTGATTCTGCTGCCGGGGCTTGAGGAGGCGGACCGGCTGGCGGCCAGGCTGGAAGCCATCGGGAATATCCATTCGGACGGAAGGCCGATTTTGGGGCTGGACTGCCGGGATCTGCTGGAAATCCTTCTGGACACCTGTCCGGAGGGCATGCTGATTCCCGCCCATATCTGGACGCCGCATTTTTCCCTTCTGGGAGCCTTTTCCGGATTTGATACGGTGGAAGAATGTTTTGGGGATCTGACCCTGTATGTCCACGCGGTGGAGACGGGGCTTTCCTCGGATCCGCCCATGAACTGGCGGCTGTCCATGCTGGATGATTTTCAGCTGGTATCCAGCTCCGACGCCCACTCGCCGGCGAAGCTGGGAAGGGAGGCCACCCTCTTTGAGGGGGAGCTTTCCTGGCAGGGCCTGAAGAAGGGAATCGAGACGGGAGACGGCCTGGGCGGAACCATTGAGTTTTATCCCGAGGAAGGGAAATATCATATGGACGGGCATAGGAAATGTCATCTCTGTCTGACGCCTGCCCAGACGAAGCAGTTCGGGGGCCGCTGTCCGGTGTGCGGGAAGAAGATTACCATCGGCGTCTATCATCGGGCGGAGGAACTGGCGGACCGGCCGGAGGGGTATGTGAAGCCCCGGGCCAAGTCCTATGAGAGCCTGGTTCCGCTGCCGGAGGTGATCGCCTCCGCCATGGGATTTTCCGCATCCAGCGTAAAAACCGCGAAACTGTACCGGGAAATGCTGACAGAGCTGGGACCGGAATTTGAAATTCTGCGCCGGGTACCGGAGGAAGCGGTCTGCCGGGTGGCGGGACTGCGGGTGGCAGAGGGCATCCGGCGGCTCCGGTCCGGCCAGGTGGAGAAAATTCCCGGATATGACGGGGAATACGGTATCATACGGGTGTTCGCTCCGGAAGAGACGCGGGAGACGGAAGGCCAGATGGATCTGTTCTCCGGATTCGGAATACAAAACCCGGAGGAGACGCTTTCTGAGGAGGAGAGGCTGAGGCGACAGATCCTGGAGGCCAGGAAAGAACTGGTAGCAGAACGGGAAATCGAAGAGGCCGGTCAGGAAGCAGCTGCGCCCGGGCAAGGAATAGCTGAGTGGGAAGCGGCTGCGGCCAGGCAAGGGACGGCTGAGCGGGAAGTTGCTGCGGCCAGGCAGGAGGCGGAAGCTGTCGGATGGGACGCAGAGATTACCGCGAGTGAAGATGGAGTGGCCAGCTGGGGGACGGAAGCGTCCGGGCAGGAAGCAGATGTTGCCGCGAGCGAAGGCGGTGTGGCCGGCTGGGAGGCGGAAGCGTCCGGGAAAGAAGCGGGAGCTGCCGCGAGGAAGTCAGATGTGGATGGGTGCCGGATGGAGCCTGCCGGGGAGGCTGCGGCAGCAGATGAGAAATATTCAGAAGAATGGCAGAGGACCGGCCAGGAAGCAGGGAAACAGGCGCATCCCGCGCTGCGGGAACTGAACCCGGCCCAGCGGAGGGCGGCCGAAGCCACCGCTGCGGTTACGGCCGTGATTGCGGGCCCCGGCACCGGCAAGACGAAGACGTTGATTTCCCGGATTCTCTGGATGCTGCAGGGAAGAAAAATCCCTGCTGGACAGATTACGGCAGTGACCTTCACAAAAAAGGCGGCCGCTGAGATGGAGGAACGTCTGAGCAGAGCTCGGGATGGAGGGGGACAGGCCGGGACTCATGAGAGGGACTGTGGCAGGGGCGCCGGATCCAAAGCGGGGACGGAGGATGAAAAGGTCCAGATCGGAACTTTCCACAGTATCTGTTACGGACTGCTGCGGGATCTGGGGAGGGAGTTCTCCCTGGCGGACGACAGCAGGCTGCAGGCGCTGGCGGAGGAGGCCAGAAAGGCTTTCCGGCTGGAAATATCGGTCAGCGGATTTTTGCGGGAGGTGTCTCTTTGGAAAGCGGAACACGATAAGGAGCAGGAGGAAACCGTCCGGAAGGCGCTGGATTACTATGAGCAGCGGATGAAGGAAGAAGGTCTGGTGGATTTTGACGATCTGCTTCTGGAGGTGCTGAGGTTTCTGGAGCAGGGCGGCCGGCTGCCGGGCAGCGAACGGTTTCAGTATCTGCTGGTAGATGAATTTCAGGATATCAGCCCGGTGCAGTACCGGCTGATCCAGGCCTGGGGCGCTCTGGGAAAAGAAGTGTTTGTGATCGGTGATCCGGACCAGTCCATTTACGGATTCCGGGGATCGGACGCCCGGTGCTTCGATGTGCTGCAGAAGGATTTTCCGGAAATGGAAACCATCCGTCTCGAGGAAAATTACCGGTCCACCCGCCAGATTCTCTCCAGCGCTCAGCAGGTGATTTCTCATAATCCGGGAGCGCCCCGCAGGCTTCATGCCGCCCGGGGAGAGGGCAGCCCGGTACGGCTGGTGCGGACTGGCAGCGAAATGGCGGAGGCCATATTTGTGGCCCGGGAAATCAACCGGCTGGTCGGCGGAATCGATATGGTAGATGTGCAGGAGGGAAAACGGAACCGGGAGGATGAAAATATCCGGAGCTTTTCCGACATCGCGGTGCTGTACCGCACCCACCGCCAGGCGGAGCTTCTGGAAACCTGTCTGAAAAAAGAAGGGATTCCTTTCCAGGTGGCCGGGCGGGAGGATTATCTGAGGGATCCACTGGTGAGAGGAACGCTTCAGTTTTTTGAAAGCCTGAGAAATCCCTCTCACCTGGCCGCCAGAACAGAGGCGATCCGGCTTCTGTGGGGAACGGAGCTGGAGGACCTGGGTGAGCAGATTTACGGGAAACAGGCAGAAAAATACCGTCCTCAAATAAACCGGGAGAGACCGGTAAAGCTTCTTGGCGCCTGGATGGAGGAACTGGATCAGGGTTCCCTTAAGGCCATGGAAAAGCTTGTGGATCTGGCCCGATGCTATTCTTCCATGGAGGAGCTGCTGGATACGGTGGTATTCGGAGAGGAAGGCGATGTGAGGCGCATGGGAGAACAGGCCCGGGTAGCCGGATGTGTGACTTTGATGACATTGCACGGCTCCAAGGGACTGGAATTTCCGGTGGTGATCCTGTATGGAGTGAAAAAAGGGATGCTCCCGCTGGAGAGCGGCGGCCGTCCGGCAGATCCGGAGGAAGAGAGAAGGCTGTTCTTCGTGGGGATGACCAGAGCCAGGGAAGAGCTGGTGATTACCGTTTCGGAGGAAGATTCCCCGTTTCTTGCGGACCTTCCCGGACAGCTGGTAAAGGAAGAGCGGACAGGGAAAAAGAAGGAACCGGAGATGAAACAGATGAGCCTGTTTGACTTTATTTAAAATCTGGCGCCGGCCAGACGGCGCAGCGGGAATTGCGGAAACGTCTGCCGGCAGGAGCAGGGAGAATTTGGAGGAGATTATGAGACTGGAACTGGTGCAGAAGGCATTGAAGGAGAAAGGGATTCCGTATAATTATACAGAAGAAGACGGATGCGGAAGCATCGATTTTCTTTTTCGCGGAATTCCCTACCATGTGTGGGAATTTGAGGATGATGGATGGGGCGCGGAAACAAATATTGAGAATTCCGGGAGGAGTGAGGATATTGTCGGGGATTATGAGCGGAAAATTGCAGGTATGATTCTGGGGTGGCCGGAGATGGTGCAGGGATAGGAGTAGGTAAAACGTTTATACAATTATGGAAATATTATGGGAGGAAAAAATGCCAGGAAACAATATTTTTCGTACTGCAATGCTTGGGGGATATAACAGGCAGGATGTGAATGAATATGTACAGACAATGGAATATGAGATAGAAGCAATTAAAAAGGCCAGGCAGGAGGATAAAAGAAAGTGGG
>DVON01000215.1 GCA_018713585.1 Candidatus Pullilachnospira stercoravium
GTGGCATTTACGCTGGGACAGGTGATTTCCGCGGGAGACGCGGCGCCCTGGACAAAGCCGGTGCAGGCGTTTGCTTTTGCCTCCGCCCTCAGCCTGGTGGTGATGGCCGGCGCTGAGCTGTTCACGGGAAATAACTTCGTGATGAGCGCCGCTTCTCTGCGGAAGAAAGTGACCTGGGGAGATACCATCAAGCTGTGGATCTTCTGCTGGATCGGCAATCTGATCGGCTCTCTGATCTGCGTGGGCATCTTCCAGCTGACCGGAATTCCCACCGCGGGAGAAGGAGAGGTGGCCGCATACTTTACGCAGGTTTCTGTGGGCAAGGTCGGTTACGCGCCGCTGCCGCTGCTGGCAAGAGCTGTTTTCTGTAATATTCTGGTATGTCTGGCCGTATGGTGCGGTACCAAATTGAAATCCGAATCCGGAAAGCTGATCATGATTTTCTGGTGTATCTTTGTCTTCATGGTATGCGGATTTGAGCACAGCATCGCAAACATGAGCATTGAAGGCGTGGCCCTGGCAAACGGCGGTATCACCATCGGACAGTACTGCTACAGTGTTCTGCTGGCAACTGTGGGAAATATGATCGGAGCCATCGTCTTTGTGACGCTTCCGTATCATCTGATTTCCAAAGAGAAATAAAAAACAGATATAGAACATTTTACATAGGATTCCTCCCTGTTCCAACGGACAGGGAGGTTTTTTTCGCGGAAGGTTGAACGGTAACGTTTTATCTTGACGGCTTTACGGAAGAATTTTATAATGTTCTCAGAGTGAACAATTCGGAACCGAACTAAAGGAAAACCGAAAGGAGGTGCTGCGAAGTGGAGAAGGATGATATCGGCTTTGAGGTTAAAAGGCTGGACAACGAGATCCACAGTTATGTGGCCCTGACCCGGGCAGCCATGGGGGCCGGGGAGCTGACCATGATGCACAGCTGGATCATCGGCTATCTCTATGCCAACAGAGAACGGGAGATTTTTCAGAAGGATATTGAGGCGAATTTTTCCATTGCCAGATCCACTGCTACGGGTATTCTGCAGCTGATGGAGAAGAAGGGTTATATCCGGCGGGAGCCGGTGGCCTATGACGCCCGCTTGAAGCGGGTGATGCTGACGGAGAAGGGGGAAGAGTTACAGCAGAATACCATGAAGGCCATCCGGAACCTGGAACAGAAGATGCGCAGCGGCATTTCTCCGGATGACATGGACACGTTTTTCCGTGTGATCCGCACAATCCGGTCCAACGTGGAGAACTGCCACAAAGAAACTGACAGGAGGAGAGACTGATGCTGAAAACATTGGGAGCACAGGTAAAAGAATTTAAACTGCCATCCATCCTCACACCCATGTTCATGATTCTGGAGGTGATCATGGAGATGGTGGTTCCCCTGCTGATGGCATCTATCATCGATGACGGCGTGGAGAAAGGAAATATCCGGCATATCTGTCTGGTGGGGCTGGGAATGGTTCTGGCTGCTCTGGTGGGGTTGTTTGCCGGAATCATGGGAGGCAAGTACGGCGCCCGGGCGTCCGCGGGATTTGCCAGAAATCTCCGGCGGGCCATGTATGAAAATATCCAGACATTTTCCTTTTCCAACATCGACAAATACAGTACGGCGGGACTGATTACCCGCCTGACCACCGATGTAACGAATCTGCAGAATGCCTATCAGATGATTCTGCGGATGTTCACCCGCGCGCCGGCAAGCCTTCTGTGCGCTATGGTGATGGCCTTTGTCATCAACGCCAGGCTGGCTTCCATTTATCTGGCGGCGGTAATACTGCTGGGCATCTGTCTGCTGCTGATTATGAGCCGGGCCACAAAATATTTCCAGCAGGTGTTCCGCAAGTATGACGACCTGAATGCCAGTGTCCAGGAAAATGTGGCAGGTATCCGGGTGGTGAAAGCGTATGTGCGGGAGGATTACGAGGATAAAAAATTCGCAAAGGCCACCAACAACGTTTACCGGATGTTTGTGGGAGCGGAGAAAATCCTCACCCTGAACGCGCCGCTGATGCAGTTTACCGTCTATTCCTGTATTCTGGGAATCAGCTGGCTGGGGGCGAAGATGATTGTGGCGGACACCCTGACCACAGGAGAACTGATGAGCCTTCTCACCTACTGCATGAATATTCTTATGAGCCTGATGATGTTGTCCATGATTTTTGTAATGGTGACCATGAGTACCGCCAGCGCCCGGCGGATTACGGAGGTGCTCAATGAAAAGAGCAGCCTTTCCAATCCGGAGCATCCGGTGATGGAGGTGGCGGACGGCAGTATCGTTTTTGATCATGTGGATTTCAGTTACAAAAAGAACACAAAGGAATCCGTGCTGCAGGATGTCTGTCTGGAAATCCGTTCCGGGGAATGTATCGGAATCATCGGAGGCACCGGAAGCGCGAAATCCAGTCTTGTAAGCCTGATCAGCCGGCTTTACGATGTGACCCGGGGAAGCGTTCGGGTGGGCGGCCGGGATGTGCGGGAATACGACATGGAGACACTGAGGAACCAGGTGGCCGTGGTGCTGCAGAAAAATGTGCTGTTTTCCGGAACCATTCTGGAAAATCTCCGGTGGGGTGATAAAAACGCCACGGAGGATGAATGTATCCGGGCCTGTAAGCTGGCCTGCGCCGATGAATTTATCACCAGACTGCCGGATGGATATCACACCTATATCGAGCAGGGAGGAACCAATGTTTCCGGCGGACAGAAGCAGCGCCTCTGTATCGCCCGGGCGCTGCTGAAAAAACCGAAAATCCTGATTCTGGACGATTCCACCAGCGCTGTGGATACGGCCACCGACGCGAAGATCCGTCAGGCTTTTGCGAAGGAAATTCCCGATACCACAAAACTGATTATCGCCCAGAGAATTTCCAGCGTGCAGAATGCGGACAGGATCATCGTCATGGAGGACGGACGGGTGAACGGCTTCGGAACCCATGAGGAACTTCTGGCTTCCAACGCCATCTACCGGGAGGTCTATGAATCTCAGACCCAGGGCGGCGGCGATTTCGATGAAAAGGGAGGTGACCGGTAATGCCCGGACCGGGAAGAATGAGAGGACCTGCGCCTAAGGTGCAGAATCCGGGAAAGCTGCTGGGCAGGCTGCTGGCCTATGTGGGAAAGCGGTATCTGATCCAGTGCATTGTGGTGGTGGTATGTATCTTTATCGGGGTGCTGGCAAATGTACAGGGTACCATGTTTATGAGGGATCTGATCGACAGCTATATCATGCCCATGATCGGACAATCCGATCCGGATTTCGGCCCGCTGCTGGCAGCTATTTTGCGGGTGGCATGTTTCTACGCGGTGGGTATTGTCTCTACCTTTGCCTACAACCGGATCATGGTCTACGTGACCCAGGGAACGCTGAGGGATCTGCGGGTGGATCTGTTCTCTCATATGGAGAGCCTTCCGATCAGATACTTTGACACCCATCCTCACGGAGATATCATGTCCGTGTATACCAATGATATCGATACGCTGCGGCAGATGATCAGCCAGAGTATCCCGCAGCTCCTCAACAGTGTCATCACCATTGTCAGCGTGCTGATCAGCATGATCATTCTCAGTATCCCGCTGACAGTTATCAATATGGTGATGGTGGCTATCATGCTGGTCACCACCAAAAAACTGGCGGGACTGAGCGGACGCTATTTTCTTTCCCAGCAGACCGATCTGGGAAAGGTGAACGGTTATATTGAGGAAATGATGGAAGGACAAAAGGTGGTGAAGGTTTTCTGCCACGAGGAAGAGAGTATTGAAAAATTCAATGAGATCAATGATCAGTGGTTTGAAAGCTCCGACAACGCCAACAAATACGCCAACATGCTGGGACCGGCCAACGCGCAGCTGGGGAATGTCAGTTATGTGGTCTGTGCCATTTTCGGCGGCATTATGGCCATCTATGGCGTGGGCGGCCTGACGCTGGGCGGGCTGGCCAGCTTTCTGACCTTCAACAAAAGCTTCAGCGGCCCCATCAATCAGGTGAGTATGCAGCTGAATTCTGTGGTGATGGCCCTGGCGGGGGCGGAGCGGATTTTTGCCCTGATGGATCAGGAACCGGAAAAGGACGAGGGGTACGTGACGCTGGTAAATGCCGAGATGGGCCCGGACGGACAGATCCGGGAAACCGGAAAACATACCGGATGCTGGGCCTGGAAGCATTATCATAAGGCGGAAGGGACCACCACCTACCGGAAACTGGAGGGTGATGTGGTGTTCAACGGGGTGGATTTCGGATACGATGACCGGAAAATCGTGCTTCACGATATCCGGCTGTATGCTCAGCCGGGACAGAAGATTGCCTTCGTGGGCTCCACCGGGGCGGGCAAAACCACCATCACCAACCTGATCAACCGTTTTTACGATATTCAGGATGGAAAAATCCGCTATGACGGCATCAATATCAATAAAATAAAAAAGGCGGATCTGCGCCGTTCCCTGGGGATCGTGCTGCAGGATACTCAGCTGTTTACCGCCACCGTGCGGGAAAATATCCGGTACGGGAAGCTGGACGCCACAGATGAGGAAGTGGAGGCGGCAGCCAGGCTGGCCAATGCGGACAGCTTTATCCGCAGGCTGCCCAACGGATATGATACCATACTTACCAATAACGGCTCCAATCTCAGCCAGGGGCAGAGACAGCTTCTGGCCATTGCACGGGCGGCGGTGGCGGATCCCCCGGTGCTGATTCTGGACGAAGCCACCAGTTCCATCGACACCAGGACGGAAAAACTGGTGCAGGACGGTATGGATAAACTGATGAGCGGGAGGACTACTTTCGTGATTGCCCACCGGCTGTCCACGGTGAAAAACAGCGACTGCATCATGGTGCTGGAGCAGGGACGGATCATCGAACGGGGGACACATGATCAGCTGATGGAACAGAAGGGAAAATATTATCAGCTTTATACGGGAGGAACTGCGCTGGCATGAATATCAGAATGATTATTTCCCCGGCCAAGAAAATGGTAACGGACAATGACTGGATGGCACCGGAGCAGCTGCCCTGCTTTCTTGACAGAACGGAGAAGATCCGGGCATATCTGGACCATCTTTCCTACGAGGAACTGAAACAGCTGTGGGGCTGCAGCGATAAGCTGGCCAGGGAGAATGAACAGCGGTTAAGACAGATGCGTCTCACAGAACATCTCACCCCGGCGCTGCTGGCTTATGAAGGGATTCAGTATCAGTACATGGCGCCCCGGGTATTCACCGATGACCAGTGGGACTATGTCCGCAGCCATCTGCGGATTCTCTCCGGATTTTACGGCGTACTGCGCCCCACGGACGGGGTAGTGCCCTACCGGCTGGAAATGCAGGCGAAGGCCCGCGTGGACGGCGCCGGGGATCTCTATGAATTCTGGGGCGCGGATATCTGCCGGGAAGTATCCCGGGACGCGGATGTGATTCTGAACCTGGCCTCGAAAGAGTATTCCCGCTGCGTGGAAGCCTATGCCCGGGAAGCGCCGCCGGTGATCACCTGTGTGTTCGGAGAGAAAAAGGGAGAAAAAGTGGTTCAGAAAGCCACCCTGGCCAAAATGGCCAGAGGAGAGATGGTCCGGTATCTGGCGGAGTGCGGCGCAGAGGATCTGGATGCGGTCAGAAAATTTCGGGGATTGGATTTTCAGTTTGCACCGGAGTTGTCCGGGGATGACCGGTATGTATTTCTGCGGAACAATCCGGCCGGACAGGACATGATTTAATGCCTGGCTGCCGGGCAGGGAAGATGACTTTGCTTTTTCGATCGGAAAACGGCATGGATCTGTTGCTGAAATGGCGGGGCTGTGAAAATATACTGCGGGTAAAAATGGTGCGGAGTGGGAGAACTGC
>DVON01000022.1 GCA_018713585.1 Candidatus Pullilachnospira stercoravium
TACAACTTCACAAAATTTCCAATGTGCATTTACAATTTCAATGTTGCATTTAGAATTTCAACTAACCTTTGTGGTTTTGTATAAACACAATCCATGCTTGATGAGCATTTAATTACATGAAAAGCAAGTATTAGACATAGATTCTGCTGACTTTTATAATGTAAGTGCGGAGGGAAAAGCTTTCCTCACGGATTTACACATACAAAAATTTGGAGGTATTCTTTATGAAAAAATGGACGGCTCTTTTATTGACGGCATTGTTGATGATTTCTTTAAACGCATGCAGCAGCGAAACGGAAGGAAGTTCCGAAGAAAAATCTGCTCCGTCCGCTTCGCAGACCCTGGAAACGGAGGAACCGGTTTCGGAGCCGGTTGAGACGGAAACTCCCGGTTCTGAAGCGGCTGTCTCCGAAGCCCCCATGGAAGAAAATCCGGATACGAATCTGCTGGTGGCCTATTTCAGCTACGCAGAAAATGCAGAGCTTCCGGATGGCGTGGATGCGTCCTCCACAGCCAGTATCCAGGTATGGAATGATGAAATTACCGGAAATACCGGCGTTGTGGCCGCGATGATCGCGGATGCCACAGGGGCGGATCTGTTCTCTATCGAGACGGTGGAAAAATATCCGGATACTTATGACGAGACGGTTGACCAGGGGCAGGAAGAACGGAATGTGGGCGCAAGACCGGAATTGGCCACTCACGTGGAAAATCTGGACAGTTACGAGGTGATTTTCCTGGGATTTCCCAACTGGTGGGGGGATATGCCTATGGCTGTATACAGCTTTTTGGATGAGGTGGATCTCTCCGGTAAAACGATTGTTCCTTTTGTTACATCCGGCGGAAGCGGATTTTCTGATACGATCAGCACAATCGAAAGCATGGAATCCGGAGCGTCGGTGCAGGAGGGCTTATCAGTCAGCGGTTCCAGCGCCGCCGGCGCGCAGGATCAGGTTACGGAATGGCTTGATGGTCTGGGATACATCGCGCAGGAGTAAGAATACGGACAATGTGGCCGCGGCAGGTGTCCCCTTTGGCTGGGCGGTCGGTAATGAAAAATGGATTTGCATGAAGAAAGGAGTTTTTTTGAAACCGAAAGCTGTAATCAAAATCACCGTGGATGTGCTGATGACACTGACGTTGCTTTTCCTTATGGGATACCAGTTCTGGGGAGAAGCAGCCCACGAGTGGGCTGGAGCGGGAATGTTTCTGCTCTTTGCCGTCCACCATGTACTGAACAGAAACTGGTATAAAACGCTTCTGAAGGGCAGATATACCCCGCTGCGCGTTTTCCTGCTGCTCATTGACGGCTGCCTGTTCCTGGCCATGGCGGGCCTGATGGTCAGCGGGATCATGCTTTCCAATCATGTCTTTGCGTTTCTTGACATCCGAAGCGGCCTGTCTTTCGCGCGGCTTCTCCATATGGCGGCCTCTTACTGGGGATTTGTTCTGATGGCGGCGCATCTGGGGCTGCACTGGGGGATGTTCATGAAAATGGCAGGGAAGGCGCTGAAAATTTCCAGGCCCTCCCTGCCGCGAAGGATTCTGCTTTTTCTGTGCGCGGCGGCCATCGCGGCCTACGGTCTGGCCGTGTTTATTGGAAGGGATCTCCTTACCTATATGCTGCTGCGGACACAGTTTGTATTTCTGGATTTTGGCGAACCGGTTCCGCTTTTTTATCTGGATTACCTGGCGATGATGGGAACCTTTATCTTTCTGGGCCATTATATTTCCAGGTTTCTCAGAAAGTTTGCGGGAAACGGAAAGCCGTAAGTTTTATTCGCTGATTTCTTTTCTCACCCGGTCCGGATAGTTGGTGATGATACCGTCCACCTTCCATTTGACCATTTTGCGGATATCCTTTTTCTTATTGATGGTCCACACGTTCACCTGGATCCCCTGGGCGTGACATTCCTTCACCTGTTCTTTGGAAAGAATCTTTTTCCCCGGGTGGTAACATTCCACCTGATGGTCTTTGGCGTACCAGCCCGCGTTGTCAAAGGGATCTTCCTGGAGAAATCCGGCAGGGATTTCCGGCGCCAGCTGTTTGCATTTCAGCACCGATACATGGCTGAAGGATGAAAACAGGATCCGGCCCCGCAGCCGGTACTGATCCACCAGCGCCAGAACTTTTTCCTCCAGGCCCCGGTAGTAGAAAACGCTGTTTTTCAGTTCGATATTGGTGATCAGGGCGGTGTCCTTCACCCATTCCAGGTATTCCCGCAGGGTGGGAATCTGCTGAAATCCGTACTTCCCCGCGAATTTTCCGGAGCAGTCAAAACGGCACAGCTGCTCATAGGTGTAGTCCCGGAGATTGCCTTTCCCGTCTGTGGTCCGGTCGATGGTCTCGTCGTGCATGATCACCGGAACGCCGTCTTTTGTCAGCTGTACATCCAGCTCGATGCCGTCACAGCCGGTTTCGTAGGCCTTCCGAAAGGCCAGCATGGTATTTTCGGGATATTCTCCGCTGAATCCCCGATGCGCGAAAACTTTCATTGATATTGTCCTCCTTCTATAAAACTGCCGGTCTGATGGCCGGAAAGCGTCTTTCAGGATACGCCGCCGGCCTTCCGGGGCCGGAAGCAGATATATTCCTGCTTGTAATTGCCCCACACAGTCAGCGGATCCCGGGTAAAATAAAAGGTGAAAAACAGAAGCTCCCGGTCGTTGAGCTTTGTGGCGATGGCAAGCAGCATGTCGTCCAGGGGGAAAATCAGTTCCTCCTTCACTGCCGGAAGGGCGCCAAGGTATGCCGCCTCCTCAGCGGTCAGCGCCTGACACACTTTTTCTTTGGATTCCTCCTCCAGATAGGGATAATAGCAGTCCACAAAAGAATTCTCCGGACCGTTTTCCTCTCGCAGGCGGACGAGGAAGTCCCTGGCCATCCGGGGAGACAGATACATCTGCTCCCAGTCGCAGGCAGCCCAGCCTTCCTGGATTTTCTCAAAATACAGCCCGCCTCGTTTTTTCAGTTCCTCTGCTGTCATAAGCGCCTCCCATCCCTGGCCGCCTCCCCATCTTCGGCTTTCGGTGTTTAAAAAAGGCCGTGCCGGATGCGGGAATGGGGCCGGATACACTGGTTATAATATGTTTTAGTATAAAGAAATTTCCCTGTTTCTGCAACAAAAATCAGAGCCGGATTGTCCCTGATGGTTTTTCTCTCGCTTCTTTTCCTCCATAAAATTCCAGAACAGCTGTGCCGTGTTGGAAAGCAGTCTGCGGCTGGGGCAGATCAGGACGATCTGGGAGGTGAGGCCGGCGTCTTTCAGGGGGCGGGCCACCAGAGAAGGATCCTCTTTCCGGTCGGCGGCGGAGGCAGGGAGAATTCCCACGCCCATCCCGGCGGCAGCCAGCGCCAGGGTGGCCTGGGCGGTATCGTTGCAGCAGCGCACGGTGGGTTTCAGCCCCCGGGCCTCAAAATGTTCTTCCAGAATCTTTTCCCAGCGCCGGTACAGGATCAGCGGCCTTTGGGCCAGCTCCTCCAGTGGCAGACCCTCCGGCTTTCTCTCCAGAAAATTTTCCCTCCCCACCGCCATCAGCGGTTCCCGGCGCAGGGTTATTTTCTCAAGATCCGGGGCGGAAAAGGGGGTGCGCACCACCGCCAGATCCAGCTGGCTGGTGCGGACCTGTTCCAGCAGCTGGTAGGTGTTTCCGCTGTATACCTGGTAGCGGATCTCCGGATAGAGGGCGCCGAAATCTGACAGCCAGCCGGTGAAGACGCCTTCCTGCACCGAGGAAACCACGCCGATCCGCAGCGTCCCGGCGACGCCCTGATGGAAGTCCCGCATCTGAGCCGCGGCTGATTCGCACATGCCCAGGATTCCGCAGGCTCTCTGGTAAAAATGGCGTCCCGCGTCGGTCAGCGTAAGCCGCCTTCCTTCCCGGGCAAACAGGGGGCACCCCAGCTCTTTTTCCAGAAGCTTCAGCTGAGTGGTCAGGGGCGGCTGGGTCATATTCAGTTTTCTGGCTGCGGCCGTCACGGTTTTCTCCTCCACAACCGTGACGAAATAACGAAGCTGTCGAAGTTCCATGGCGTTGCTCCTTTCGCTGGTACAGGCCGGATGGCCATAAAGCAATGAAATATCTATATCCATTTCATATGATTATACTACGAAACAAATATTTTTCAAATTATAAATTTTTCGCTATACTGGGGAAAGAGAAGGAGGAAGTGTGTTTTGAAGTATCTGAAGGTTTATCTGAAAAATTATACGGCGGCCAGTATTCTGGCGCCCCTTTTTAAGATGCTGGAGGCCACCTTTGATCTTCTGGTTCCCCTGGTGGTGGCCCGGATTATCAATGTGGGCATCGCAAACGGGGATACCGGATACATTCTGGGCTGCTGCGGAATCCTGATTCTGATGGCCCTGGTAGGGCTGGCCTGCAGCTTTACCGCCCAGTATTTTGCCGCCAAAGCGGCCATCGGCAGCACCACGGGACTGCGGCATCTGCTGTTTGCCCATATCCAGAGTCTGGGATTTTCGGAAATGGACACCATCGGCACCAGTACGCTGATCACCCGGATGACCAGCGATCTGAACCAGGTGCAGAGCGGCGTCAACCTGTTTCTGCGGCTGTTTCTGAGAAGCCCCTTTATCGTATTCGGCTCCATGGTGATGGCCTTTACCATCGATGTGCAGATGGCGCTGATTTTTGTGGTGGCGATTCCGGTGCTGTCGGTGATCGTCTTCGGCATCATGCGCTGGACATCCCCCCGGTACAAAAAGATTCAGTCCCGTCTGGACGCGGTTACCGGGGCCACCAGGGAAAATCTCTCCGGCGTCCGGGTGATCCGGGCCTTCGGACGGGAGAAGGCCCAGGTGGAGCAGTTTGCGGCGGCCAATGATTCTCTGGTGGATCTGCAGCTTCATGTGGGCCATATTTCCGCTCTGATGAATCCGCTCACCTATGTGGCGGTGAACCTGGGAGTGATCGCCATCCTGTATGCGGGCGCCTGGAAGGTGGAGGGCGGTATTCTGCTGTCCGGAGGAATTGTGGCGCTGGTCAATTATATGAATCAGATCCTGGTGGAGCTGGTAAAGCTGGCCAATCTGATTGTCAGCATCAGCCGGGCGCTGGCAAGCCTGGGACGGGTGGAGCAGGTGCTGGACACGAAGACGGCCATGGAATTTCCAAAGACAACACAGGAGACTGCCGGGGAGGATTCCGGAAAGGAGGCCGTCCGGTTCGATCATGTGGGGCTCACCTATGCCGGGGCCGGCGCGGAGAGTCTCACGGACATTTCCTTTGCCGCCCGGAAGGGCCAGACCATCGGAATTATCGGCGGTACCGGAAGCGGAAAATCCAGTCTTGTGAATCTGATTCCCCGGTTCTATGACGCCACCGCGGGGACGGTTACCCTGATGGGGCGTCCCATCGGTCAGTGGGACCGGGAAAGTCTCCGGGATATGGTGGGAGTAGTCATGCAGAAGGCCCAGCTGTTTGCCGGAACCATCCGTTCTAATCTTCTGTGGGGAAATTCTGATGCCACGGAGGAGGAGCTGTGGGTGGCGCTGCGGCTGGCACAGGCGGAGGATTTTGTCCGGGCCAAAAGCAAGGGCCTGGATGACCCGGTGGAGCAGGGGGGACGGAATCTGTCCGGCGGCCAGCGGCAGCGGCTGACCATCGCCAGAGCTCTGGTGAAGAAGCCGCAGATTCTGATCCTGGACGACAGCGCCAGCGCCCTGGATTACGCCACGGACGCGGCCCTGAGAAAAGCCCTTCGGACCCTTCCCGATTCCGTCACCGTGTTCATCGTCTCCCAGCGGACCTCCAGCCTGCAGCATGCGGATCAGATCCTGGTGCTGGACGACGGGCATCTGGTGGGATGCGGGACGCACCGGCAGCTTTTGGATTCCTGCGGCACCTACCGGGAAATTTACGAAAGCCAGTTTCAGAAAGGAGATGCGAGACAATGAAAAAAGCAGACACCTCCAAAAAGAGCGGATATCAGAAGGAAGCCCTGAAGCGGGTGCTTCGCTATATCCGTCCCTATGGATTTTTCGTATTCGCAAGTCTTCTCTGCTCGGCCATCAGTGTGGCGGCCCAGCTGCTGGTGCCCGTCTTCTGCGGAGATGCCATTGACGATATGATCGGAATGGGACAGGTGGATTTTCCCGGGGTAATCCGGACGGCGCTGCTGATCGCTGCTGTCACCCTGATTTCCGCCGCCGCCCAGTGGATTCTGGCGGCCTGCAATAACCGGATCACCTTTCTGGTGTCCAGAGATCTGAGAAACCGGGCCATTGAGAAAATTCAGAGGCTTCCATTGGCTTATCTGGACAGTCATCCCTCCGGGGATCTGGTAAGCCGCATGATCGCGGATGTGGACACCTTTGCGGACGGGCTTCTGATGGGATTCACCCAGCTGTTTTCCGGGGTGCTCACCATACTGGGAACCCTGGGAATCATGCTATATCTGAATCTGGCCATCACGCTGGTGGTGGTGATTCTGACCCCCTTAAGCCTGTTTATGGCCAGCTTTATTGCCCGGAGAACCTACCGGTATTTCCAGGAGCAGACCCGGGTGCGGGGCCGTCAGACGGCGCTGATCAACGAGCTGATTGAAGGACAGAAGGTGGTACAGGCATTTGGCCATGAAGCCCGAAGCCTGGAGGATTTTGATGAAATCAACGAGCAGCTGGGCCAGGTGAGCCTGAAAGCGGTGTTTTTCTCCAGCCTCACCAACCCCAGCACCCGGCTGGTGAACAACATCGTTTATGCCGCCGTGGGCCTGATCAGCGCTTTCTATGCGGTGGCAGGGGGAATCACGGTGGGACAGCTGAGCATTTTCCTCAGCTATGCCAGCCAGTACGCGAAACCCTTCAATGAAATTTCTGGCGTGGTGACTGAGCTGCAGAATTCTCTGGCCTGTGCCGCCCGGATCTTTGATCTGCTGGATCAGCCGGATCAGACGCCGGAGGATGCGGATGCCGTGGCCTTTGAGGCCCGGGGACATGTGCAGCTTCAGGACGTGGCCTTCCGGTATCAGCCGGAGAAGCCGCTGATTGATGAGTTTTCTCTGGATGTGAAGCCGGGACAGCGGATCGCCATTGTGGGTCCCACCGGGTGCGGAAAGACCACGCTGATCAATCTGCTGATGCGGTTTTATGATGTGAACAGCGGAAGTATTCAGGTGGACGGTACGGATATCCGCCATATGACCCGTCACAGTCTGAGAGGAAATTACGGCATGGTGCTGCAGGATACCTGGCTGCGGGCGGGAACCATCCGGGACAATATCGCCTACGGACGGCCGGAAGCTTCCATGGAAGAGATTGTGGAGGCGGCAAAAGCTGCCCATGCTCACAGCTTTATCCGGCGGCTTCCCCAGGGGTATGATACGGTGATCACGGAAAACGGAGGCAATATCAGCCAGGGGCAGAAGCAGCTTCTGTGCATTGCCCGGGTGATGCTGTGCCTGCCGCCCATGCTGATTCTGGATGAAGCCACCAGCAGTATTGATACCCGGACGGAAATCCGTATTCAGGCGGCCTTTGCCCGGATGATGCAGGGAAGAACCAGCTTCATCGTGGCACACAGGCTGTCCACCATCCGGGAGGCGGATGTGATTCTGGTGATGAAAGACGGCCATATCATCGAGCAGGGTGATCATGAGGGCCTGATGGAGCAGAACGGATTTTACGCGAAGCTGTATAACAGCCAGTTTGGAGCGTAACCGGCGCTTCCTGTCGCAAAAGGCGCTGCGGCGCGGGACGGAGATCTTTTAAGGCTCCTATCCTGCGCCGCAGCGCCTTTTCCTGGATATCAGTCGGTCACCACGCCTTTCTGGAGCATGATATTGGCGTACAACGCGCTTTCTCCGGTGGCGATGATGGCGTAAGCGGTTTTGGCTTCCTCATAGAAGGCAAAGCGCTCGATGGTGCCGATGGCTTTTTTTCCGCGGTCGTCATGCTTTTCCACCAGGGCGGCATAGGTATCCCAGATGGGTGTTTCCACATCGTCCCCGGGCATGACCTCCATCAGATTCACCGGATGCTCCACATAGGTATCCAGGGGAAACACCTGCAGGATGGCATCCAGAAGTTCCGGCACGCCATGGCCGTCGCAGCGGATCACCACCGCGTTTTTGCCCATGGATTCGGCGGGGAAATTTCCATCGGAAATCACCAGCCGGTCACTGTGGCCCATTTCGCAGAGAACTTTTAAAAGCTGAGGAGATAAGATTTTTGGAATTCCTTTTAACATGGCAGATGCCTCCTTTTTTTGATATACCGGCCTTATGGCCGCGGAAAAATTTCGCAGAAAAATGCTATCACGTTCTGCTGCCCTTATTTTATCGTCTTCTGGAGGGTAAAGCAATGTTTCTTTGGCGATTCGGTGAACAGCGAAGAAAAAATTTTGATATTGATTCAGGTTCAGAGATAAACCTGGAAAAAGATGCAGGCGGGCGTAGAGAAAGCAACTAAATCCAGAGAAAGC
Organism: Candidatus Pullilachnospira stercoravium; assembly: GCA_018713585.1. Classification (GTDB taxonomy): domain Bacteria; phylum Bacillota; class Clostridia; order Lachnospirales; family Lachnospiraceae; genus Pullilachnospira; species Pullilachnospira stercoravium. The sequence goes on from DVON01000022.1 coordinate 8,443, forward strand.
TTAAAAAAAGATGCTTTCCTGTGGGAAAAAAGCGGCTAAATCGACGGAGATCCTGAAAAAGGATGCTATCATATGGAGAAAAAGCGGCTAAATCCAAGAAGATCCTGAAAAAAGATGCGCTCAAACGGAGAAAGAGCGGCTAAATCGGAGAAAACCCTGAAAAAAGATGCTATCTAATGTGGAGAAAACGGCTAAATCGAAGAGAATCTGTAAAAAAGCCGTTCTTAGGTAGCAATAAGCGATTGCTGCAAAAAAATAGGATCTTCTGTTCAATCAAACAATACAAAAAGGCAGAGAGGAATTATGACTTGACAACAGCCCGGCAGCGGAGTATGATGAGCTCAAAACAGAAACGTTTCGGTTTCGCCGTCAGGGGCGGCGGCCGGACAGATATCAGGAGGAAAATCATATGCCATTGGTGACATCAAAACAGATGCTTCTGGATGCCCAGAAGGGCGGCTATGCCGTGGGAGCTTTCAATGCGGAGAACATGGAGATGGTGAAGGCGATCATCGCCGCGGCCGAGGAGCTTTGCGCTCCGGTAATGATCCAGACCACCCCGTCCACTGTGAAATACGGCGGGTTGGATATGTATGCGGCCATGGTGGCTGCGGAAGCGAAAAAGGCAAAGGTGCCGGTGTGTCTGCATCTGGATCACGGCAGCAGCTTTGAGCTGGCGGTGCAGGCCATCAAAGCGGGCTATACTTCCGTGATGATCGACGGCTCTCATGAAGAGTTTGAGGAAAATATCGCGGTGACCGGCCGCGTGGTGCAGGCGGCCCATCCGGTGGAGATTCCGGTGGAGGCAGAGCTGGGCAAAGTAGGCGGAAAGGAAGACGATCTGGAAGCGGAGGCGGACACCAACACGGATCCTGCCCAGGCAGAGGAGTTTGCCCGCCGCACCGGCGTGGACTCTCTGGCGGTGGCCATCGGAACTGCCCATGGCTTTTATGTGGGAACACCGGTGCTGGATAAGGAGCGGCTGTCCCAGATCCGTCAGGTGGTGGATGTGCCCCTGGTGCTTCACGGCGCTTCCGGGCTCACCGATGAGGATGTGAAAGATTGTGTGAAGCGGGGCATCTGCAAAGTGAATTTCGCCACCGAATTGCGGGCGGCTTACACGGATGCGGGAAAGAAACTGCTTGCGGAGAAACCGGAGACCTTCGACCCCAAAGCCCTGGGAAAAGTGGGCATGGCGGCTGTGAAGGAGAAGGTGATGGAGCGGATGAAAGTCTGCGGATGTGACGGAAAAGCGGACTGCCGGGGATAAAACGCGGCAGTTTGGCTTTCCGGCTTCGCTGCGGCGGCAAAACTGCAGGCTGGTGCCTGCCGGGATTCCCGGGGGAGATCTCTCTGCGGCCAAATGGCCAGGGAGCAGAAAGCACAGAGAAAGGAGCGTCATGGCGGCTACCATAAAAGATATTGCCAGGGTGACCGGGCTGGGCCTGGCCACCATTTCCTCCTACTTAAACGGGGGAAATGTGCGGGAAAAAAACAGAATAAAGATTGAGGCGGCCATAGAAGAGCTGCATTTTGAGGTCAACGAGCTGGCCCGGGGACTGCGGACCAATCTCACCAGAACCATCGGGGTGGTGATCCCGGAGCTTACCATGCTGTTCTGCGCGGAGATTATCACAGCCATGGAGGACGCTCTCAGAAGTCACGGATACGCCACCATCGTCTGCGACTGCCGTACAGACCGGGATCGGGAACGGGAAGCGGTGGAATTTCTCATGCATAAGCGGGTGGACGGTCTGATCAATATGCCGGTGGACCGGACCGGGGAGCATCTGAAGAGATTTCTGGAAACCGGAAAGCCCCTGGTGCTCATCGACCGGAAAATTGAAGGGCTCTCCTGCGGAAGTGTTCTGGTGGATAACCAGGATGCCGCTTACCAGGCGGTGCGCCATATGCTGGATCTGGGGCACAGAAGAATCGGTCTGATTGTGGGACCGCAGCATATCCACGCGGCCCGGGAACGAAAAGCCGGCTATGAGAAAGCGCTGCGGGAGGCCGGGCTTCCTGTCTCGGAAGAAACTATATTTTACGGGAAGGATGACATGAACAGCGGTGTGGAGGGCATCTGCCGGCTGGTGCGGGATAATCCGGATCTGACCGGCGTCTTCGCGGCAAACCATGCCATGACCATGGGAGCGGTGATCGGTCTCAATGAGATGGGGATTTCCATGGGAAAAGAGATTTCCCTGGTGGGATTTGACAACCGGCAGTTTGCCCGGGCCTGCAATCCCAGACTTACCATTGTGGCGCAGCCCACGGACCGGATTGCCGCCGACGCGGCGGGGATGATGCTGGAAGCGCTTTCCGGAAAGGACGGGCAGCCCCGCACGGCGGAGCGGCTGCGGGCGGAAATTCTCCCGGGACAGTCGGTGCGGGATCTGAGAGGTTCTCTCTGACGAAGAACAGGAGGAGACCGCCGGCAGGAGACCGGTGAGGGCGCCTTTTTGGAGGCGGCGCGGGAGAAATGTCAGGCAGTGAAAAACAGAAGGAAAAGGAGATCAGTATGAAACCGTATTTGATGGGAATTGATATCGGCACCAGCGCCTGCAAGGTGGCGGTATTTGACCGGACGGGAACCGTCAGGGGCGTGGCCAGCTGCGGCTATCCGGTATATTATCCCCGCCCGGGCTGGGCGGAGCAGAATCCTCAGGAGTGGTGGGAGGCCGTATGCGTGGCCACAGGAAAACTGCTTCGGGAGAATGATATTCGTCCTGAGGAGATTGCCGGCATCGGCATCGACGGCCAGAGCTGGTCAGCCATACCGGTGGACCGTCAGGGCAAGGTACTGGCCAACACGCCCATCTGGATGGACACCCGGGCGGCGTCCATCTGTGACCGGCTCAACGAGGAGATTGGTGCTGGGGAAATCTTCTCTCTGGCGGGAAATTCCCTGCAGCCTTCCTATACCACGGCAAAGATCCTATGGTATCGGGAAAATCTTCCGGAAATCTATGAAAAAATCTGGAAGATTCTCCAGTCCAACAGCTATATCGCCTTCCGGCTCACCGGGGAGGTGAGCCAGGATCTTTCCCAGGGATACGGTCTCCACTGCTTCCGGATGGAGACCGGAAGCTGGGATGCGGCCATGTGTGAAAAACTGGGAATCCCGATGGAATTTCTGCCACCGGTCATGGCCTGCAACGCGGTGGTGGGCACCGTCACCGCCCGGGCGGCGGCAGAGACGGGACTCTGTCAGGGAACGCCTGTGGTGGCCGGCGGCCTGGACGCGGCCTGCGGAACCCTGGGGGCAGGAGTGATCCGCCCGGGACAGACCCAGGAGCAGGGAGGACAGGCCGGAGGAATGAGCATCTGCATGGATACCTGCAAGGCAGATCCCCGGCTGATTCTGGGATACCATGTGATTCCCGGAAAGTGGCTGCTTCAGGGAGGCACCGTGGGCGGAGGCGGCGTGATGCGGTGGTTCGAGAAGGAATTCGCCGCCTATGAGCGGGAGGAGGGCCGGCGGACGGGAATTTCTTCTCTGGAGCAGCTGAACCGGATGGCCGCCGGGGTGCCTGCGGGAAGCGAAGGGCTGGTGTTCCTGCCTTACATGGCGGGGGAACGGTCCCCCATCTGGGATCCCAAAGCCAAAGGCGTATTTTACGGCCTGGATTTCTCCAAAACGAAAGGGCATATGGTCCGGGCCTGCATGGAAGGGGTGGCATTTTCCCTGCGGCACAATCTGGACGTGGCCAGGGAGGCCGGGGCCAGGGCGGATATTCTCTGCGCCGTGGGAGGCTCCGCCAACTCCCGCCTGTGGACCCAGATCAAGGCGGATATCACCGGGCTTCCCATTGCGGTGCCCTCCTCGGACACGGCCACCACGCTGGGGGCGGCCATGCTGGCCGGAAAGGCTGTGGGGATGTACCGGGATTATGAGGAAGCGGTTTCTCTGGCTGTGAAGGAAACCAGACGCCATGAGCCCAACCGGGAAAATGCCGCTGTCTATGAAGAAAATTACCAGATGTATCTGGAGCTTTATCAGTCTCTGAAGAAAATGATGGATCAAGGGAGGTAGCAAGATGAAAGCAGCAGTTGTGACAGCCAATGAAGAAGTACGTTATATGGAAGTGGAGGAGCCTTCGGCCGGACCGGGCATGGTGAAAATCCGGGTGGCCGCGTCGGGAATCTGCGGGTCGGATATCCCCCGGGTTCTGCACCACGGCGTCCACTTTTACCCCATTGTGCTGGGCCATGAATTTTCCGGCGATGTGGCCGAAGTGGGAGAAGGCGTTACAAAGGTAAAAGTGGGAGACCGGGTGACGGGAGCGCCGCTGCTTCCCTGTATGAAATGCGACGACTGTCAGAACGGAAATTATTCCCTGTGCCGCCATTACAGCTTTATCGGTTCCCGCCAGCAGGGCAGCAATGCGGACTATGTGGTGATTCCGGAACAGAACGTGATTCCCTACGATCCGTCCATCTCCTATGAGCAGGGGGCCATGTTCGAGCCCTCCACAGTGGCTCTCCACGGCCTGCTGCAGAACGATTACCGGGGCGGCGGCACGGTGGCCGTTCTCGGCGGCGGAACCGTGGGAATGTTCACCATGCAGTGGGCAAGAATTTTCGGCGCCGCCAAGGCGGTGGTGTTTGATATCAGTTCCCGCAGACTGGAACTGGCCAGACGGCTGGGAGCCGAGGCGGTGATCGATACCACAAAGGAGAATTTCATGGAGGAGGCCATGGCCCTTACCGGCGGGAAAGGCTTTGACTATGTGTTTGAGACGGCGGGACAGGTTTCCACCATGCAGACAGCCTTCGCGCTGGCGGCCAACAAAGCCCGTGTCTGCTTCATCGGAACGCCCCATGAGAATCTCACCTTTACCCCGGCCCAGTGGGAAAACATGAACCGGAAAGAATTTCACCTGACCGGTTCCTGGATGTCTTACAGTTCCCCCTTCCCGGGAAAGGAATGGGAGCTGACGGCCCACTACTACGCCACCGGACAGCTGAAATTCGATCCGGATTTTATCTATAAGAAAATGCCCATGAGCCAGGCCCAGGAGGCTTTCCAGATGTTCAAAACACCGGGCCTGGTGCAGGGAAAACTGCTGCTGATCAACGAGGGCTTTGGATTATAAAAGCCGGAAAGAGAGGAAATCATGACGAAAATTGATCCGGGGAAGGTTCCCCAGAGAAGACTTTTTACAGGTGCCCTCATGCCCGCGGTGGGCATGGGTACCTTTGGCTCCGACCACGTTTCCGCCCAGGAGGTTTCGCAGGCGGTGGCGGGGGCCGTCGAAGCGGGATACCGCTCCTTTGACTGCGCGGCCTGCTACGGCAATGAGGCGCAGATCGGACAGGTTTTTGCCGACGCCTTTGCCCGGGGAACGGTGAAGCGGGAGGAGCTTTTCATCGCCTCCAAGGTATGGAATGATATGCACGGGGATGGAGATGTGCTGATCGCCTGCGCCCGCACGCTGAAGGATCTGAAGCTGGATTATCTGGATATGTATTATGTACACTGGCCCTTCCCCAATTATCACGCGCCGGGCTGCGATGTGGATTCCAGAAATCCCGACGCCAGACCGTTTTCGGTGGAAGAGTTTATGAAAACCTGGCGCCAGATGGAGCGGCTGGTGGACATGGGGCTGACCCGGCATATCGGTATGTCCAACATGACCATCAAAAAGCTGGAGCAGGTGCTGCCGCTTTGCAGGATCCGTCCGGCGGCCATCGAGATGGAGCTGCATCCCTGCTTCCAGCAGCCCGAATTGTTCGCCTACTGCAAGGAGCAGGGCATTGAGCCGGTGGGCTTCTGTCCCATCGGATCCCCCTCCCGTCCGGAGCGGGATAAGACCCCGGAGGACATTACGGACATTGAACTGCCCGAGATCCGGGCCATCGCCCAGGCCCACGGCGTCCATCCGGCGGTGATCTGCATCAAATGGGCAGTACAGAGGGGCCAGACCCCCATTCCCTTCTCCACCAAGGAGAAAAATTACACGGCAAATCTTCGCTGCGTCACGGAGGATCCGCTGACGGAAGAGGAGATGGATATCATCCGTGGACTGGACAGAAACAACCGGCTGATCAAAGGCCAGGTATTCCTCTGGGAGGGAGCCTCCGGCTGGGAGGATCTGTGGGACATGGATGTCAAATAAGGACGTTCTTCTTTGCAAATCAGGTTCTTTTCTTCACAGGAAAAACAGTATAGGATAACCATATGAACGGTGCGGGCCTTCTGGTAATCAGAGGCCCGCAATGTGTCAAACGGGAGGTGGAGTATCGTGACAACGTATTATCTGGCAGTGGATATCGGCGCTTCCAGCGGAAGACATATCCTGGGGTGGATGGAAGACGGCAGGATGCGGCTGGAGGAAATTTACCGTTTCTCCAACGGCATGGTAAAAAAGGACGGTGAGCTCTGCTGGGAGACGGACCGGCTTTTTGCGGAGATTCTTGCCGGTATGAAAAAATGTAAGGAGCTGGGGAAAATCCCGGTGAGCATGGGCGTGGACACCTGGGGCGTGGATTTCGTCCTGCTGGACAAAGAAGGAAAGATGCTGGGCAACGCCGTGGGCTACCGGGACCGGCGCAATATCGGCATGGACGAAAAGGTATATGAGAAGATATCGCCCGAAGAGCTGTATGCCCGGACGGGGATTCAGAAAGCCGTTTTCAACACCATTTACCAGCTGATGGCGGTGAAGGAGCAGCATCCGGAGTATATGGAGGCGGCGGACTGTCTGCTGTTCATGCCGGATTATTTCCATTATCTTCTCACCGGGAAAAAGGTGAACGAGTATACGGAGGCCACCACCGGCCAGCTGGTGAGCCCGGTGACAAAGGACTGGGACGAGGAGCTGATCGGGCGGCTGGGCTATAACCGGAAAATGTTTCAGAAACTGGTGACGCCGGGGACAAACCTGGGCGGCCTGACGGAAGCGGTGAAAAAAGAGGTGGGCTTTGACCTGAATGTGGTGGTGCCTGCCACCCATGACACCGGTTCCGCGGTGCTGGCGGTGCCTGCCAATGATGACGATTTCATCTATATCAGCTCCGGAACCTGGTCTCTGATGGGAATCGAGCGGATGGAGGCGGACTGCTCCGAGGAAAGCCGCAGAAGAAATCTCACTAACGAGGGCGGCTACGGCTACCGGTTCCGTTATCTGAAGAACATCATGGGACTGTGGATGATTCAGTCTGTGCGCCATGAATTTGAGGACAGGTATTCCTTTGCCGAGATCTGTCAGATGGCGGAGGAAAACCGGGATTTCCCGTCCCGGGTGGACGCCAACGATGAGCGTTTCCTGGCCCCGGAGAGTATGACGGAGGAAGTGAAGCAGGCCTGTGCCGACAGCGGACAGCCGGTTCCGCAGACTCTGGGGGAGATTGCCACGGTGATCTACGCCAGCCTGGCCCAGTGCTACGCGCAAACCGCCGGGGAACTGGAGGAAATGGCGGGCAGAACCTTCGGCAGAATCCATATTGTGGGAGGCGGCTCCAACGCGGAATACCTGAACCGTCTCACTGCCAAAGCCACGGGAAAAGAGATTCATGCCGGCCCCTCCGAGGCCACGGCCATCGGAAATCTTACGGCCCAGATGCTTAAGGCCGGAGAGTTTTCCAGGGTAGAGGAAGCCAGGGATGTGATTCACGAATCCTTCGATATTCAGGTATATCGTTGAGGGGATACCTTTATGGCCATTCGGCCGGAAAGAGAGGAAACCCCCAGAGGGGATACCTTTATGGCCATGCGGCCGGAAAGTGAGGAAACCATGACAGTCAGAGAGTTGTATGAGGTTGCAAGAGAACAGTATGCGAAGGTGGGCGTGGATACGGACAAAGCGCTGGAAACCCTGAAAAATACGCCCATTTCCATGCATTGCTGGCAGGGAGACGATGTGATCGGCTTTGATCAGAGGGGGCCCCTGTCGGGCGGCATCCAGGCCACCGGTGATTACCCGGGAAGAGCCCGGACGCCCCGGGAGCTGATGGACGATATTGACGAGGCGCTGCGCCTGATTCCCGGAAAGCACCGGCTGAATCTTCATGCCAGCTACGCCATTTTTGAGGACGGAGAATTCGCGGACCGGGATAAGATCGAGCCCCGCCATTTCCGGAAATGGGTGGAGTTCGCCAGGGAAAGAGGGCTGGGCCTGGATTTCAATCCCACCTTTTTCTCCCATCCCATGGTGAAGGAAAATCTCACCCTTTCCAGCCCCGACGAGACGGTGCGCCGGTTCTGGATCGATCACGGGAAAGCATGTATCCGGATTTCCCAGTATTTCGCCCAGGAGCTGGGGACGCCCTGTGCCATGAATATCTGGATCCCCGACGGCTACAAGGATGTGCCGGCGGACCGGCTGGGACCCAGAGCCCGCTTCAAGGATTCGCTGGATCAGATCCTGTCTGAGGACTATGACCGCAGCAAGGTGCTGGTGTGCCTGGAATCCAAAGTGTTCGGCATCGGCCTGGAATCCTACACTGTGGGTTCCAGCGAGTTCACTGTAAATTACGCGGCCAGAAACGGCATTATCAGCCTGATGGACAACGGCCATTACCATCCCACGGAGATGGTTTCCGACAAGATTTCGTCCATGCTGTTGTTTAATGATAAAATTGCCCTTCATGTGACCCGCCCGGTGCGCTGGGACAGTGATCATGTGGTGCTGCTGGATGATGAGACGAAGGAGATTGCCAAGGAAATCGTGAGAAATGACGCCCTGGACCGGGTGATTCTGGGGCTGGATTATTTCGATGCCAGCATCAACCGGATCGCGGCCTGGACGGTGGGCATGCGGAACATGCAGAAGGCTCTGCTGTCCGCTCTGCTGACACCCTGGAAAACCCTGAAAGAGATGCAGGACCAGTCCCGGTTTACGGAGCTGATGCTGCAGCAGGAGGAGCTGAAGACGTATCCTCTGGGGGCAGTCTGGGATTATTTCTGCGAGATGATGGGTGTGCCAGTGAGGGAAGACTGGTATAAAGAAGTGCAGCGTTATGAAAAGGAAGTGTTGGCAGCCAGAAAACAGAACGATTGAGTGGCGCCATCGGAAGCGGTCCGCCGGAAAATGTTCCGGCGGACTGTTTTCGTGTGAAAAGTCAGCCAAAACACACAAGGCGGAAAACGTTTCATTCTGTCGGAAAATGACCCGGCCTGCTGTTCATATTTTTTTAAGATTTTGAATATTGTATCCTTTGTGCAAAATAGTGTATAATGATAAAATAATATCAGAGTTGTTTGGTAAGTTTTAAATGCGAAAAAGGAGGTAATGCAGTATGGCAGGTTTTAAATTAAAGGTGACTCCGGAGATGGAAGCATTAACCGAGATCTGTGTGGCAAACAGTAAGATTGACAGTTCCCTGTATACAAAGTATGACGTGAAGAGAGGACTCCGTGATATCAACGGAAAAGGCGTGCTGGCCGGCCTCACAGAGATCTCCGCGATCATATCCAGCGAGACAGTAGACGGAAAGTCCGTACCCTGTGACGGACGACTGTATTACCGGGGATACAATATTCACGACCTGACCCGTGGATTTCTGAAAGAAAACCGGTATGGATATGAAGAGGTGGCATATCTGATCCTGTTCGGGGAACTGCCGGATCACGAAAAACTGGAGGAATTTAAAAAGATTTTGTCCGGCCAGAGATCCCTCCCCACCAATTTTGTCAGAGATGTCATTATGAAGGCGCCTTCCAAGGATATGATGAATACCCTGTCAAGAAGCGTTCTGACACTGTACGCCTATGATCACAATGCCGAAGACATTTCTCTTCCCAATGTGCTGCGTCAGTGCCTGACACTGATCAGCACCTTCCCCATGATGTCCGTATACGGCTATCATGCCTACAATCATTACATAAAGGGCAAGAGTCTCTACATCCATCACCCGGATCCCCACCTGTCCATGGCGGAAAATATTCTCCGGATGCTGCGGCCGGATATGAAGTATACTCAGCTGGAAGCCACGATTCTGGATCTGGCTCTGGTGCTTCATATGGAACATGGCGGAGGAAATAACTCCACCTTTACCACCCATGTGGTAACCTCTTCAGGTACAGATACGTATTCGGTGATTGCAGCGGCCCTGGGCTCCCTGAAAGGTCCCAAGCACGGTGGCGCCAATATCAAGGTGGTTCAGATGTTCGCGGATATGAAGCGGCATGTCCACGACTGGAAAGACGAGGAGGAAGTGGGAAATTACCTGCGCAAGCTGCTGCATAAGGAAGCCTTCGACCAGAGAGGACTGATCTATGGAATGGGTCATGCGGTGTATTCCATTTCGGATCCCCGTGCGGAGATCTTCAAAAAGTTTGTGGAAAAGCTGGCCCATGAAAAAGGCAGGGACAAGGAGTTCGGCCTTTACAGCATGGTGGAACGTCTGGCTCCCCAGATCATCGGAGAGGAGCGCCATATTTACAAGGGTGTCAGCGCCAATGTGGACTTCTACAGCGGATTCGTTTACAGCATGCTGGATCTTCCCACAGAGCTGTTTACCCCCATGTTTGCCATTGCCCGTATCGTGGGCTGGAGCGCGCACCGGATGGAAGAACTGATCAACACAGATAAGATTATCCGTCCGGCATACATGAACGTAAAAGATTATGAGGATTATGTACCGCTTGACGAGCGGTAGAACAAAAAGTTACAGATCAGCCTTCCACTGTCCCGCGAGGTGTCACGCTGCTTTTGCAGCGGGATCCCGAGGCCTGCGGGCGCCAGGCTGCGGGAAACGCAGCCTGTGTGTATGCTTTTGTGACAGTGAAGCCGGAGGGCTGAACTGTTACAACAAAAAGCACAGGCCGCCTGACGCCGGTATATTCCCGCATCAGGCGGCCTGGAAACAGAAAGTGGTGTGAATGAAATGAAGAAGGAAGCAGGACTGGTTCTGGAAGGAGGGGCCAACCGGGGAGTATTCACCGCGGGAGCCCTGGATTATCTGATGGAGCAGGATTTTTATCTTCCCTATGTGGTGGGAACTTCCGCAGGGGCCTGCAATGCGGTCAGCTATGTGTCCCGGCAGCCGGGACGGATGAAGCGGTGCTGCATTATCACGGACAGGGAAAACCGTTATGTGACGGTGAAAAATACCCTGAAAACCCACACGCTGCTGGATATGGATCTGATGTTCGATACGTTTCCGCAAAAAACATTTCCTTTTGATTATGATACTTATTTTCATTCGGAGATCCAATGCGAGATGGCGGTGACAAACTGCATTACGGGAAAGGCGGAATATCTCAGTGAACATTCCAGCCGCAGGAGACTGATGGATATCTGCCGGGCTTCCAGCAGTATTCCGGTGATGACAAAAATTGTATATGTGGACGGTAATCCTTATGTGGACGGAGGACTGGCGGATTCGGTGCCGGTGATCCGGGCACTGAAAACCGGCCACAGAAAGCCGGTGATTATTCTCACCAGAAATAAGGGATACCGGAAAAAACCGGTGCGCCCGGGAAAGAATATCTATCGGGTGCTTTACGGAAAAACGTATCCGAATCTGGCAAAATCCATGGAGATGAGGGCCGGAATTTATAATAAGACCATGGACTATATCGATAAGTGGGAACGGGAAGGAAAAGTGTTTGTTCTCCGTCCCCGGATTCCTCCGGTATCCCGTCTGGAACGGGACACCGGACGTATGGAGGAATTCTATCAGCACGGATATGATCTGATGGAAAAACGCTTCGGGGAACTGGAGGAATTCCTGGAAAGGAAGCAGTAATGGCCGGATGCGGCGGCTTTCCGTTATAAATAAAAAGATGGAGAAACAGGATGCTGTTAGAAAAATTTTATCCGGATGCCTGGGTGGATTCCACCTATCAGATAGATTTTGACAGGCTGTATGAGCGGGGATACCGCGGACTCATATTTGACATTGACAACACACTGGTGCCTCACGGGGCGCCGGCGGATGACCGGGCGAAGGCACTGTTCGCTCATTTAAAGAAGCTGGGATTTTCCTGCTGTCTGCTGTCCAACAATAAGCTCCAGAGAGTGGAGATGTTCAACCGGGATGTGCAGGTTTCTTTCATTGAGAATGCCCACAAGCCTTCCGGAAAAAATTACCGGAGAGCCTGCAGCCTGATGCGGACATCTCCGGACGAGACGCTCTTTATCGGAGATCAGCTCTTTACTGATGTATACGGCGCCAGACGGTGCGGGATGACCAATGTGCTGGTGAAGCCCATCCATCCAAAGGAGGAGATTCAGATTGTCCTGAAAAGGTATCTGGAAAAAATCGTCCTCTATTTCTACCGAAAAGACCGGAAACGCCAGGGAATTTCCTGCAGCGGCAACATTCCTCTCATTGGGGAAAATGGCGGGAAATGAAAAAACAGTTGAAAAATCCTGTCGGGTATTATAGAATATAAAATAGTCAAGCTTAAAGTGTAGATTTAAGGAGGAAGATTATATGATTTCAGCAGGAGATTTCAGAAATGGCGTTACGCTGGAAATCGACGGAAATGTTGTTCAGATTCTTGAGTTCCAGCACGTAAAACCAGGAAAGGGCGCTGCTTTTGTTAGAACAAAACTGAAAAACGTTATCAGCGGAGGCGTGGTGGAGAAAACCTTCCGTCCCACAGAGAAGTTCCCGCAGGCAAGAATCGACAGAGTGGATATGCAGTACCTGTACAATGATGGAGATCTCTACTATTTTATGAATAACGAGACCTATGATCAGATTGCCATCAACCAGGATACCCTGGGCGACGCTCTGAAGTTTGTAAAAGAGAACGAGATGGTAAAGGTATGTTCCTATAACGGCAATGTATTCGCGGTGGAGCCGCCGCTGTTCGTGGAACTGGAGATTACTGAGACGGAGCCCGGTTTCAAGGGCGATACCGCGCAGGGAGCTACAAAACCGGCGATCGTGGAGACTGGCGCGCAGGTGAACGTACCGCTGTTTGTGGAGCAGGGCGACAAGATCAAGATCGATACCAGAACCGGCGAGTATCTGTCCAGAGTCTGAGAATCTGTGAGCATTTGCCGGATTTCACAAAAGAGATTAGGAGGCAGTTTTCGGAAAATTTCCGGAGACTGCCTTTTTCCTGATTTTCTGTTGCATTTTTCCCGGAAATCGTTTACACTGAATCCAGGAACTTTGTTCCTGTTCATATCGTGCGTTCGCACAGATTTTCCCACGAAGAAAACAGAATAAAAAGTAAAAGCCGCGAAGGCAGAAGTGTGTCCTGCGGCGGACTGCTCCGCCCGGAAGGACTGTATGCTGCCCGGCAGAGGAGGTATGCGTTTGGATTACAGAGAATTCAAAGAAGAGCTGGCCAGGCTGGTCAGGGAGGAACTGGGGGAGAATGTCCGCGTCCATTTTGAGATGCTGCCGAAAAACAACGGAGTGAAGGTGGAGGGAATGGTATTTTCCCAGGCCGGTTCCCCGGCATCGCCGGTGATGTATGTGGAGGAATACTACCACCTCTGGGAAAAAGGAGTTCCCATGGAGCAGCTGGTGGAAAAGATGGCGTGGAATTATGAAAGATACAGGGACAGGATACAGCTGGATCCCAGGATTCTGGATGATTATGAGGCGGTGAAGGATCAGATTTTTTTCAAGCTTATCCATTATGAAAAGAACAGAAAACTTCTGGAGGAGGTGCCTCACAGGAGAATCCTGGATCTGGCGCTGGTATTTTATTACCGGCTGGAATACCGGGGAGAACGGGCCACGCTTCTGATCCGCCGGCAGAATCTTTCCAGGTGGGGAATTACAACCGGAAGACTGGAGGAGCAAGCCATGGAAATCACACCTCAGAAGCTTCCGCCGCGGCTGATGACCATGGCGGATCTTCTGGGGATGCCTCAGGAGATGCCCGGGGAAGGCGGACTGATCCGGCTGCCCATGTATGTGATCACCAACAGCGACAGAAATCTGGGAGCGGGAACCATCCTGTACCCGAAGTTTCTGAAAAAAAATACGGAGATGCTGGGAGAGGAGTTTTTCATTCTTCCCAGCAGTATTCACGAGTGCATTTTAGTGCCGGGATGGACAGGATACCGCCAGGAGACGCTGGCCAAAATGGTGAAGGAGATCAACCGGGACCACGTGGATCCCAGGGAGGTTCTTTCTGACCGGGTATACTGTTACCGGAAAAGCTCAGACGGGATTTTCCTGTAAGACGTTAGAGTTCAGTACAGGGGATCCTTTGAAGTTTTGGAAAAATATTCGAATTTCTCTTTACAAATGATACAATTTGTGCTATAGTCATGTGGTGAACGAGAAGTTCACATTCGCATCTGTAGCTCAGAGGATAGAGCAGTGGTTTCCGGTACCATGTGTCGGGGGTTCGACTCCCTCCAGATGCGTTTTTTTACTTTATGGAACACACCGACGGGTGATATCCCGGACAGAAGCATACTGGCAGGGAGATGAGCATACTATGGATAATTTCAGAGAATGGCTGTCGGATAACCTGAGATATATCCTTCTGGGACTGGCGATACTGGCGGTTCTGGCGGTGATTATTTTCGGCGCCTGGTTTATATCGGGCAGGCTGGGAGGCAGTCAGGATACGGCAGAACAGCAACAGACAGAGGAAAACAAAGAGGACGGCAGCGATACCGACGGGCAGGATACCCCGGAAAGCGAGCCGGAAGCCACACCGGAGACAACGCCTGAGGCTCAGGCGGATCAGGATCTGCTGGAGCAGAACGCGTATCCGGAGGTGAACGCTCTGGTGGAGTCGTATTACACGGCGCTGACCAACCGTGATACGGAGACTTTGAAGACATTGGTGGATCAGCTGGATTCTTCTGAGGAGACGGCGATTCAGAATTCCAGATATATTGAATCCTACAACAGTGTGGACACCTACACAAAACCGGGTGTGGAGGATGGCAGTTATGTGATCCTCGCGGTATATGAACATAAGTATGCCGGATATGACACGGTACTTCCGGGTGTCAGCTGTATGTACGCGACACCGGGGGATGATGGTTCCCTTCAGATTGTTTCGGAACCCTCTCAGGAGCAGCAGACCCGGATGGATGAGGTGACCAATTCCGAGGATGTCCAGGAACTGATTGCCGGGAAACAGAAAGAATATGACGATACGGTGGCATCCGATGCGGCGCTTTCCGCTTATTTGTCAGAGCTGGGCGTTGAGGTATCCGCGGCCATGGATGCGGAAGTGGGTTCTGTGGTGACAGTGAAGTCCAACTGCAATGTACGGGCAGAGGCTTCTGTGGATTCCGAAAAGCTGGGTGAACTGACAGCCGGGCAGCAGGTTACTAAAACCGGATCGGAAGGAGACTGGATCCAGATTGATTTTGAGGGTCAGACCGGTTATGTGAGAGGCGATCTGTTCCAGTAAGATGAGAAAAGGAGAGAGTATTGCAGTATGTTGCAGTGCTCTCTTTTCCTTGTTATATAATAATGGAAGGCGGAGGAAATAATTTTGGAAGAAATTCGTCTGAACAGATATCTCGGTGAAGCGGGAGTCTGCTCCCGCCGGGAGGCGGACAGGCTCATCAGTGAAGGCCGGGTGACTGTGAATGGCCGCAGGGCGCAGCTGGGGGATAAAATTGCCGGGGATGCCCGGGTGGAGGTGGACGGACAGCCTGTCCGGCAGGAGGAAGAACGGGTACTTCTGGCATTTTATAAGCCGGAAGGAATCGTCTGCACCGCGGAGAAACGGGAAAAGAACAATGTTGTCGACTATATCGGATATCCGAAACGGATTTATCCGGTGGGCCGGCTGGATAAGGAGTCCACAGGGCTGCTGCTTCTGACCAATGATGGAGATCTGGTGAATAAAATCATGCGGGCGGGGAATTATCATGAAAAAGAATACCAGGTACAGGTGGATCACCCGGTGACGAAGACTTTTCTGACGCGTATGCGGCAGGGTGTTCCCATTCTGGATACCGTTACCAGACCCTGCCGTATATGGCAGACAGGACCATGCAGTTTTACCATCGTTCTGACACAGGGGCTGAACCGGCAGATCCGGCGGATGTGCGAATATCTGGGATACCGGGTAACGACGCTGCACCGGGTCCGTATTATGAATATCCGGCTGGACGGCATGAAAAAAGGAGAGCTGCGCCCGGTGACGGGACAGGAGCTGGAACAGCTGAAGGAGATGCTGAAGGATTCCTCCTCTCTGTCCGTCCGGCAGAGATTGGAAAAAGATACATACTTTTGCAACAGTAAAGCCGGAAGGCTGAACAGTCATGATAAGTGAAAGAGATCGGGGAAAAGGAGAGTATATGCAGGACGCAATCAAAAGAATGAAGGAACTGGTGCCGGTTCTGAACGAGGCCGCCAGAGCATATTATCAGGAAGACAGAGAAATCATGAGCAACCTGGAGTACGACCGGCTCTACGATGAGCTGGAACGTCTGGAAAAAGAGACCGGTACGGTACTTACCGGAAGCCCCACAGTTTCCGTGGGATATGAGGCGGTGGACGAGCTGCCGAAGGAGGCCCATGAGTCACCGATGCTGTCTCTGGACAAAACCAAGGACCGGGAGGCACTGAGAGGTTTTGTTGACGGTCAGAAAACACTGCTCTCCTGGAAAATGGACGGACTGACCATTGTGCTGACCTACCGGCGGGGAGAACTGTTCAAGGCAGTCACCAGAGGAAACGGTCTGGTGGGTGAGGTGGTCACCAATAACGCCAGAGTGTTTGACAACATTCCTCTGAAAATCCCCTACCAGGGGGAACTGATTCTGCGGGGCGAGGCTATCATCACCTATTCGGAATTTGAACGGATCAACCGGCAGATCGAAGAAGTGGACGCCAGGTATAAAAACCCCCGGAACCTGTGCAGCGGTTCCGTGCGCCAGCTGAACAACGCAGTGACTGCCGCGCGCCATGTGCGGTTTTACGCCTTTGCTCTGGTGCGCGCGGATGGGGTGGATTTTGAAAACTCCCGGGAAAAGCAGATGGAATGGCTGGCTGGTCAGGGCTTTGAAGTAGTGGAGTACCGGATGGTGACGGCAGACACCCTGGATGAAGCCATGGATTATTTTGCGGAACAGGTGAAAAAAAATGATTTTCCTTCCGACGGACTGGTGGCTCTCTACGATGATATCGCCTACGGAGATTCTCTGGGAAGCACTGCCAAGTTTCCAAGAAATTCCTATGCTTTCAAATGGGCGGACGAAATGGCGGAGACTACGCTTCAGGAAATCGAATGGAGCCCTTCCCGGACAGGACTGATCAATCCGGTGGCCATTTTTGCTCCGGTGGAGCTGGAGGGCTCTACGGTAAGCAGGGCCAGCGTGCATAATATCAGTATTATGAAAAAGCTGGAGCTGGGCGCGGGGGACCGGATTCTGGTGTACAAGGCAAATATGATTATTCCCCAGATTGCGGAGAATCTGACCCGCAGCGGAGTCAGGGATATTCCCCAGGCATGTCCCTCCTGCGGCGGTCCCACCAGAATCGAAAACACGGGCGATGTGGAATCCCTCTACTGTATCAGCCCCGGCTGCCCGGCCAAAGCCATCAAGTCCTTTACACTGTTTGTCAGCCGCGATGCCATGAATATCGACGGCCTTTCCGAAGCCACCCTGGAAAAATTTATCGCCAGGGGATTTATCCATGATTTCGGTGATATCTTTGAACTGGAGAAATATAAAGAAGAAATTGTGCGGATGGACGGTTTTGGTGAAAAATCCTTCTCCAACCTGGCCGGGAGTATTGAAAAAGCCAGAAAAACCAGCCTGTATCGACTGATTTACGCATTGGGGATCCCCAATGTGGGTCTGGCCAACGCAAAAGTGATCTGCCGGCAGTTCGGCAATGATCTGGAGAAAATCCGCCGCCTCACCCTGGATGAACTGGCTCAGGTGGACGGCATCGGGCCGGTGATTGCCGGGAGCTTTGTGGAGTATTTTTCAGGTGAGGAAAGGCAGAAGAAGCTGGATCATCTGCTTTCCCATCTGGAAATTGAACAGGAGACGGAAGAGATTACCCAGGAGCTGGCGGGACTGCAGTTTGTCATCACCGGAAGTCTGGAGCATTTTGACAACCGCAGTCAGCTGAAAGCAGCCATTGAGGCCAGGGGAGGAAAAGTCACCGGCAGCGTCACCTCCCGGACCAGCTTTCTGATTAACAACGATACGGCATCCTCTTCTTCCAAAAACAGGAAGGCCAGGGAGCTGGGTGTTCCTATTTTGTCTGAGGAGGAAGTTCTGAAAATGCTGCAGGGGCAACGTTGACATCCCTTTCAAAATCCGATATCATAATAGCAATGTTCCGGTCATCGGGGCAAAAGTTTGCGTAGTGTGATTCCATTGCTGGACTGACAAAAGAAAGAACAGGTGACTATGGGAAAATTACAGGAAATCAAAGACTCCGAGAGGGGTCAGGAAATGGTGGAAAAAGGCCAGCAGATGGTGGAAAAGGGTAAAAAAGGTATCCTTCAGGTAGTGTTCGGAAGAACCACCATTATTCTGCTGCTGCTGCTTGTGCAGGTTGGTATTCTGGTGATGGCAACCGGGCTGCTGCAGGAGTATATTGTCTATGCTTATTGGGCGTTCATTCTTCTGACCGATATCACCGTGATCATTATAATCAACCGGGAAGGAAATCCCGGTTTCAAGCTGGCGTGGATGGTTCCCATAACGCTGGTGCCGGTATTCGGCCTTCTTCTTTATATCTTTGTGGAACTGCAGCCGGGGACACGCCTTATGAACCGCAGGCTGCGGGGGAGAGTCCGGCAGATGCGCCAGTACGCGGTGCAGAATCCGGAAATTATAAAGAATCTCAAAGAGCAGGATCCCCAGGTGGCCAATCTGGCCGGATACATACACAGCCGGGCCGGAGGCCCTGCCTATCAGAATACTGCGGCCGTTTATTTTCCCCTGGGAGAGGACAAGTTCGCTGCCCTGGCAGAGGAACTGAAAAAAGCAGAAAAATTTATTTTCATGGAGTATTTCATTGTGGCCGAGGGACGGATGTGGGATACGGTGCTGGAAATACTCAAGCAAAAAGCCCGGGAGGGCGTGGAGATCCGTTTCATGTATGACGGTACCAATACACTTTTCCGGCTTCCGTACGATTATCCAAGGCAGCTGGAAGCATATGGAATTCAGTGCAAGGTATTCAATCCCATACGGCCGGCGCTGACTACATCGCAGAATAACCGGGATCACAGGAAAATTGTGGTGATTGACGGGCTGGTAGCTTTTACCGGCGGTATCAACCTGGCAGATGAGTATATCAATGAGAAGGACCGGTTCGGTCACTGGAAGGACACGGCCATTATGGTACGGGGCGACGCAGTGCGCAGCTTTACGCTGATGTTTCTGCAAATGTGGGATATCGATACCCGGGCAGATGTCTACGACCGGTATCTGAATATCCGCCAGCCGGTGGTTGAAGAAGCTTCCGGATATGTGATTCCCTATGGCGACAGCCCGCTGGACAAGGAAACAGTGGGAGAACTGGTTTATATGGACATTCTCAACACAGCCCGGGATTATGTGCATATTATGACGCCGTACCTGATTCTGGACAATGAGATGATCACGGCTCTTACATTCGCGGCCAAGCGGGGAGTGGATGTGAAAATTATTATGCCGGATATTCCCGACAAAAAATACGCCTTTGCTCTGGCAAAGACCTATTATCCGGAGCTTCTGCGGGCAGGAGTCAGGATTTACCAGTATGTGCCGGGATTTGTACATGCGAAGGTGTTCACTTCTGATGATACCAAAGCAGTGGTGGGAACCATTAATCTGGACTACAGAAGCCTGTATCTGCATTTTGAATGTGCGACGTTTCTGTACCAGTCCCGGGAGATTACCCGGGTGGAGCAGGATTTTCAGGAAACTCTCAGGCTTTGCAGGGAGATTACCATGGATGACTACAGACTTGAAAAAACAGGGACAAAATTTTTCGGACGTGTACTTCGTCTGTTTGCCCCGCTGATGTAAACTGGAAGGGAGCAGGTAAAAAGATGCCTATTAAAGTACAGAAGGATCTTCCCGCCAGGGAGATTCTGGAAAAAGAAAATATTTTTGTGATGGATGAAACCCGGGCGCTGCACCAGGATATCCGGCCTATTCAGATCCTGATACTGAATCTGATGCCGCTGAAGGAGGAGACGGAGCTGCAGCTTCTCCGTTCTCTCTCCAACACGCCGCTGCAGGTGGACGTTACGTTTATGGCGCCAGCAAGCCATGAGTCTAAAAATACATCCACCAGTCATCTCAATAAATTTTATGTGGACTTTTCACAGATCCGCCGGAAAAATTTCGACGGCATGATTATCACCGGCGCTCCTGTGGAACATATGGAATTTGAAGAGGTTGATTACTGGGAGGAGCTGGTGGAAATCATGGAGTGGACCAAGACCCATGTGACCTCCACCATGCATCTGTGCTGGGGAGCACAGGCCGGGCTTTACTATCATTTCGGCCTTCAGAAAAAACAGCTTCCCGAAAAGATGTTCGGACTGTTCTGGCATAAGGTGAATAACCGGAAGATTCCGTTGGTACGGGGATTTGACGACAGATTCCTTGCTCCCCACTCCCGTCACACGGAGGTGCCCATTGAGGATATCCGGGCCGACGGGCGGATAACGATTCTGGCGGAATCCGAGGAAGCGGGATTTTTCCTGGGAATGGCCAATGACGGCCGGCAGATCTTTGTGATGGGACATCCGGAATATGACCGGGTTACCCTGGATGGCGAATATAAGAGAGATCTGGGAAAGGGGCTGGATATTCAGCTTCCCAAAAATTATTATCAGGGGGATAATGTGGAAAATAAACCCCTGCTGATGTGGAGAGCACATGCCAACAACCTGTATACCAACTGGCTGAACTACTACGTGTACCAGGTGACGCCGTACGACATGATCGGAACTCCGTTTTAAGATTCATATCCGTTTCGGCCATGAGCCGGATGAATATGCAGGCATGTCCGCCAGGCCCGGTGTCCGCAGAAAAAAAAGGAGCCGCCCGAAAGCAGGCTCCGGCAGTCCGATGCCGGAGGCCCCGTTTTCGGGCGGCTCCTTTTAAAATCAGTCGATATCACATACCTCCACCCATTTCAGGAGAAGTTCCCGTTCATGGGGGCGTTTTTTCACCAGCTGCGCGGCCGCCACTATGGGGATCCATTCATTGACATAGCTGCGTTCGATACCGGTGAGCCGGCAGAAAGTTTCCAGATAGTAATCGGCGTCCTCTTTGTTTGTGAGAGAGAGCAGCAGATAGGTTCTCGCGGCATCACCGCTGGCATTGCCTGCCGCCGCATGGATCCAGTCGAGGACGTACCAGCCGTCTTTGCCGACGATGATATTGTCCGGACAGAAGTCTCCGTGGCACAGCTTCCGGTGGTTCTTCATGCCGTTCAGTTTTGTGAGAATCTCAAAACGGTTCACTTCGCCAAGTTCTTCCACACTTTGAATCTGATGCGCCATTTTTTCTTTCAGGCTGCCGAGAACAGGGGAGTTTTTCCTGAAAATTTCAATCTGAAGTTTTGTCATCTGCTCCAGATATTCCTGCCTGCGCTCCGGATGCGCTTCCATCAGTGCGGCAAGGGTTTCGCCCTCTATGTATTCGGAAATGATTGCCCATCTTCCGTCCGCTCCTGCCGTCACCCCTTCCACAGAGGGTACTTTGAT
>DVON01000216.1 GCA_018713585.1 Candidatus Pullilachnospira stercoravium
AAAATAGATATACTCAAAAATGCAATGGGCCCTTTGCGTGCCTGCCAGCTGCAGATTGGAAGAAATGCCGTCCCTGGTAATGGTAACAATTTCTCCCGGCTGGATGTCTCTGACAAACTGTGCGCCGCAGGATGCCAGCGCACAGCTTTCAGAGGCGATGATATAGGAGCTGCCCATTTTCCCCAGGCAGAGAGGGCGCAGTCCGAGAGGATCCCGGACTCCGATTAATTTCTGGGGGCTGGCGATCACCAGGCCGTAGGCCCCCCGGATTCGTCCGGCCGTGCGGAGGATAGCCTCCTCCACCGTTGCTGTATGCACCCTTTCCTTTGCGATACAGTAGGCGATCACCTCAGAATCCGTTGTGGTATGGAAAATTGCCCCGTCCCGTGCCAGTTCCCAGCGGAGGCTTTCGGTATTTACCAGATTGCCGTTGTGGGCCAGGGCAAGTGTTCCCTTGATATAGTTGAGAACCAGCGGCTGGGCGTTGGCCAGCGTAGTCTCTCCGGTGGTGGAATAGCGGACATGGCCGACTCCGAGATTTCCGTGGAGATGGGAAATGGTTTCCGGGCCGAACACTTCGTTGACCAGGCCCATGCCCCGGTGGACATTCATATTTCCTTTCGCGCCTGCGGTATCGCACACGGCAATACCGCAGGATTCCTGCCCCCGGTGCTGCAGGGCGCACAGTCCATAGTAAATGGACGTGGCCACATCCGATCCTTCCGGATCAAAAAAACCGAAAACGCCGCATTCCTCATGCAGTTTATCCTCTGCGCCCATCCGGCCGCTTTTTTCGCTGCCGGACAGCTGCAGATGCTGTGTATTCTGTTCTGTCATTTTATAAAACTCCTTACGGTGAAGTCTGACTGCCGGACGCGGGAAGATTTACAGAGAGAATAACAGCTGGTCGTAGGTGGGATATCCCAGGATTTCATCAGGGATTTTTGCCTCCGCGTCGCTGGCGCATACCCGCAGCTCCTCCATCAGAGGAAGCACTTTCTCGTGGCAGGCATCAGCCGCTTTCTGCATATCCTCAATGCCGTCCACTTCCCGGGTCATCTGCTTTAATACCTCCAGCTTTCCGGTCAGGGTCTCATAGGCGGCGGTAAGTTCTGTCACCAGTTTCTCCTCCTTTTCAGTGGAAAGAGAGGGGAGGAATGCCTTTCTGGAAGCGGTATCCCTGGCCACCGTCCCTGTATAGGAGGATACGGCCGGAAGGAAATCCTTCGTGAGCATTTCCTGCAGGGTACGGGACTCAATCCCGATGGTTTTCACATAATTCTCCAGCAGAATCTCATAGCGGGAGTAGATCTCTTCTTTGGTGAAAATGTGGTGTTTGGTGAAAAGTTCCACATTTTTGTCCGCAATAAACCGGGGAAGAGCTTCCGGCGTGGATGCCAGGTTGTACAGGCCGCGTTTTTCGGCCTCCGCTACCCATTCTTCCGAATAGCCGTTTCCGTTGAAGATGACTTTTTTATGCTTCCGGATGGCACGTTTGATCAGCTCGTGAACGGCGTGCTCCATATCCTCGGGAGCGGTTCCCTCAAGCTCCTTGTAGAACTGGGACAGCGCCTCGGCCACTGCTGTATTCAGCACCATGTTGGGGTTGGCCACCGATGCGGAAGAGCCCAGCATACGGAACTCAAACTTGTTTCCCGTAAAGGCGAAGGGGGAAGTACGGTTTCTGTCCGTATTGTCTTTTGTGAAATGAGGCAGTACCGTAGCGCCGATATTCATCTGGATTTTTTCCTGTTTTCCGAAATAGGTGTCATTTTCGATGGACTGCAGTACGGCGGACAGCTCGTCGCCCAGGAAAATGGATACGATAGCCGGCGGCGCTTCATTGCCTCCCAGACGGTGATCGTTGCCGGCTCCGCAGGCGGAAACCCGCATCAGATCCGCGTAGTCGTCCACTGCCTTGATGACTGCCATCAGAAATACCAGAAACTGGATGTTCTGGGCGGGGGTGGTGCCCGGATTCAGCAGGTTGACGCCATCATTGGTTACCAGAGACCAGTTGTTGTGCTTGCCGCTTCCGTTGATGCCCTCAAAAGGTTTCTCATGCAGCAGACACACCAGACCGTGCTTGTCGGCCACCTTTTTCATCACTTCCATGGTCAGCTGGTTGTGATCCACGGCCACATTGGCGGTGTCAAATATGGGAGCCAGCTCATGCTGGGCCGGCGCCACTTCGTTATGTTTGGTTTTGGCGGGAATTCCCAGCTTCCACAGTTCTTCGTCCAGATCGTGCATATAGGCGGATACTCTCGGTTTTAAAGTGCCGAAATAGTGATCCTCCATTTCCTGTCCTTTGGGAGCGGGGGCTCCGAACAGGGTTCTTCCGCAGAAAACCAGGTCTTTTCTCTTTTTATACAGCTCTTTGTCCACCAGGAAATATTCCTGTTCCGGTCCGATGGTGGTGGAAACGCCGGTAACGGTATCGTTGCCCAGAAGCTTCAGCATCCGGACCGCCTCCGTGCTGAGGGTTTCCATGGAACGCAGCAGAGGAGTTTTCTTGTCCAGTGCCTCACCGCTGTAGGAACAGAACGCGGTGGGAATATATAAGGTGCCGTCCTTGATGAAAGCCGGTGAGGTGGGATCCCAGGCGGTATATCCTCTGGCCTCAAAGGTGGCCCGCAGACCGCCGGAGGGGAAACTGGAAGCATCCGGCTCTCCTTTGATCAGTTCTTTTCCGGAAAAATCCATAATCACCTCACCATCACCGGAAGGGGTGATGAAGCTGTCATGCTTTTCCGCGGTAAATCCTGTCATGGGCTGAAACCAGTGAGTATAATGGGTAGCACCGTTTTCCACGGCCCATTCCTTCATTGCCACAGCAACAGAATTTGCCACATCCAGTTCCAGATGGGTTCCGTTTTCAATGGTTTTGCGAAGCGCCTTGTACATATCTTTGGGCAGTTTGTTGCGCATCACCTTGTCGTTGAACACCAGGCTTCCATATAAAGCAGGGATATTTTTTGCCATAAGAGATACTCCTTTCATTGTTCCTGGCCGAATGGCCATAAAGGTATCCCCGAAGGGGGCTCATTGTTCCTGGCCGAATGGCCATAAAATAGAAAAGGCGCCCTGGAACCATGTCCAGAGCGCCGTTGCTCTATGCTGTGTAGTATACTCAAAAAAAACGGATTGTCAATGACCAGTTTGAAAAAACGGGGGAGAGAAAAAATCGGGAATCCCGTGAAAAGATACAAAAAAATCAGG
>DVON01000217.1 GCA_018713585.1 Candidatus Pullilachnospira stercoravium
TGAAGTATGATTTTCACCATTCTTGAATTGTGATTCTGGAAATTCTTGATTTGTGGTTTTCACCATTCCTGAATTGTGATTTTCACTATTCTTGAATTGTGATTCTGGAAATTCCTGAATTGTGGTTTTCACATTCCTTGAATTGTGATTTTCACTATTCTGTGTATTTTCAGGGTTTTCCAGTGTTTTTTCTTCCTGTTCAGAAGAAATTTTTTCTTTTACCAGAAAGTTCTTCACATAGATTACATTCGGTTTTCCCAGCCCCAGGCGTTTCTTTTCAATCAGTCCAATCCCCTGATTACTGTCCAGTTCTTTCATCAGCTTTACCGCTTTCTGTGTCCCGCAATTCAGAAGTTCTGCTATTTCTTCCACGGTAAAAATGATATACACCCGGTCTTCCTCGTCAAACCAGCGGTTCTTAATGCTAAGGCTCATACGGTCTAACATCAGACCGTATAAAACCTTTGCCTCACAGGAGAGGGATTTAAAACATTCTGCTGTAAACAGCACTTTCGGGACACAGTAAAAGCTGTACTGTTCCGCTTCCATCCCACGGAAATAATCAAACTGTATTTCCTGCATCTGTTTCCCTCTCCTTTCCTTGTTTCCACTGTTCCAGAAGCGAATAGATCACTTCCTCAATTTGCGCTTTCGTGTATGCCGGCGGGAAATAATTCCGGATTTTTTTCGGTGAAATCGTCACACTCTGTCCGCTGTTCTCTTTCTTTACCAGAAGCGCATAGACATTTTTCTCTGACAGAGTACCTTTCTCACTCATATCCTTGATCTGTTCCGCCTGGACCGGGGATGGATAAATACTGATATTTGCCACCGCTTCCAACACCAGCTCCTGTTCTTCCGCTTTCAGATAAGACAGCCGCTCCCCGGCTACCATTTTTATATTCCCCTCATCTACAAGCTCTAAAAGGCCATTAATCAGGCTGGCAAGCCGGATATATCTCTGCACTGTCCGTCCGCTGTCCCCGGCTTTTTCTCCCACAGCATCTGCCGTGTGCTTGTCCCCTTTGCTTCCCTGATGTTTCAGCGCCTCATATTTCATCTTGTAGGCCCTGGCTTTCTCGCTGGGCAGAAGGTTTTCCCTCTGGATATTCGTATCCACCATCAGCACCGTGGCGGCATCATCATCCAGATCCCGGATAATCACAGGCATATCCGTTTTCCCTGCCAGCTCACTGGCCCGCCATCTCCGGTGTCCTGCCACTACCTCATATCCGTCTGCACAGGGACGCACAATCCCAGGCTGGATCACACCGTGCTGGAGGATGCTTTCCACAGTCTCCTGCATTTTTTCATCATCCAGCACCTTAAACGGATGGTTCTTAAACGGCTTGAGCTGGCTTAATGGAACCGTTGTATAAGTTCCTTCCACGCTGTTATCTTCCGCACTAAACAGATCCTCATAGGAAGTCAGCTTGATTTTCTCCGCACTCTTACTTTTCATCTGCAAGCACCTCCCCGGTCAGGTGGCGATATCCCTCTGCCACAATTCCTTTCGGATCATGAAGATAAATACTCTTTCCCTCCGCTGTCGTCTCCGCCGCCCGCACAGACATAGGGATACAGTTTTCAAAGATATGAATGTTATTTCCGTAAGCTTCCCGGATCTGTTCGGAAATATCCCTTGCAAAATTTGTCCTGCGGTCAACCTTTGTCAGCAGAATCCCCAGGATGGACAGCCTAGGATTCAGCCGTCTATGTACCTTTCCAATGGTCTTGATAAGCTGCTGTAACCCCTTTACAGGCAGGTAAGCCGCCTCTACCGGGATCAGAACGCTGTCCGCCGCTACCAGGGCATTGATCGTGATCATTCCTAAAGAGGGCATACAGTCGATCAGGATATAATCGTAGTCTCTTTTTACCCCGTCCAGATACAGGCGAAGCACCTGCTCCCGGCTCATGACATTTACAAGGGAAGTTTCCAGTCCGGCAAGCTCAATATTCGCAGGGATAAAGTCAATTCCCTCCTCATGGTGGATAATACCCTCTCCCGGTTCCACATCCTCGTCATTGATAATCTTCTCCATGATATTGACTAAGGTTACGTCCAGTTCATCCGGCTCCTGAATGCCTAAACTCACTGCCATGCTGCCCTGTGCGTCTGCCTCCACCAGAAGCACCTTTTTCCCGGCTCTTGCCAGTCCAATTCCCAAATTCACACACGTTGTCGTCTTTCCTACGCCGCCTTTCTGATTAGCGATTGCGATTATCCTGCACATATATATTACCTACCTTTCTTCCTTTTCTGTTCGCTCAATCTCTGCATAAGAGCGAAAATATCGGTTTGTCCCTTTATTGGAAAATATCTCTGATGTCTGGAGAACCCGGATCTCCGGGTGTTTCTCCAGAAGCCGTTTAAACCAGCGAATGTCTCTCACTGTCCCCTGCAGCCTAATCTTCAGCATAAAACAAATCCTCCCAATCCACATAGAAACAGTAATCCGGATACCGGATTTTAATTGCTTCCCAAAAATATCTGGCATCTCCCGTGCAAAAGATGTCACTGACGGAATAAAGCCGTGTCTCAACAATCTGTTCCTCCGTATCGTCATATTCATCTGTCGTAGGTGTTCCATCTGTATAGAGATTAAATGCAATACGGACAATCTTTTCGCTCCCGCTGGTCTGCCATCCTTCCTGCAGACACTCCGGCTTTATAAATCCCGTCTCAAAGTCATAGATCCGGTTTACATTTCGTCTGGTATCTTCTGACAGTCCCATGCAGTAAACCAGTGCTTTATGGTATGTGTCCTGATACCGACATTTTGGAAGATAGGTGTGATAAAACTTCTCATGTTCCTTGTTCTTAAAAGTAATGTTTCTTTTCTTGCTCTTTTCTGCTCCTAACGCTGTGTTCTTTGCCATTTGCTTTTCCTCCTGAATTTTAATTTTATATAAAAAATAGGGACACTCTGCTGCAAGTATCCCTATCTTCTATCAATCTATTGATAGCTCTATATTCACTTTCATAATTCAGGATTTTTTGTGTTCCCCGTACCGAGGTCTAAGGCAACCACAACGGTCACTTTGTTTACAAGCACCTTTTCCTTGTGATTTTCCTCTAGTCTGTTGAAACTGAAAAAGTCAACAAAGTGCGTAAATTCAAGGATTTCTAGGTATGTTTCCTTTGTAGTCTTACCACAGTCTCCACATGCACCGTATGCACAAACTGATCCACGCACACCGCTCTCTCCAGCCTGTACCCCTTCGCCAAAAACATCTCCAAATCCCTCGCCAGACTCGTAGGCTTACAGGAAATATAAACCATCTTTTCCACCCCATAATCCAATATCTTCGGCAGCGCCTTCGGATGAATCCCATCCCTGGGCGGATCCAGCACGATCAGATCCGGCTGGCCTTCCATCTCGTCCAGCACCTTCAGCACATCCCCGGCGATAAACCGGCAATTGCTAATCCCATTCTCCCGGGCATTCTCCCTGGCCGCCTCCACGGCCTCTTCCACAATCTCCACTCCCGTGACACTCTCTGCCACCGGAGCCAGAATCTGGGAAATAGTCCCCGTTCCGCTGTACAGATCAAAAATCTTCCGGTCCTTTGTCTCCCCGATATACTCCCTCACCGTCCGGTACAGCACCTCTGCCCCCAGCGTATTGGGCTGAAAGAAGGAAAACGGCGTCACCTTAAACCGAAGCCCCAGAAGCTCCTCGTAGAAATAATCCTTCCCGTACAGGATCCTGGTCTCGTCGCTCTTCACCGTATCCGCCAGCGAGTCATTAATAATATGAAGAATTCCCACGATCTTCCCTTCCAGCTCCAGGCCCCGAAGCGCCTCCGTAAGCGGCGACAAATCCGGCTCCAGCTGGCTGGTGGTCACCAGATTCACCAGAATCTCCCCGGTGGCATGGGCCCTGCGCAGCAGCAGATGCCGGAGAAATCCCTCATGGCTCATTTTATGATAATAGGGAAATCCCTCCTTCCGGCAGTAATCCAGCACGCACCGGAGAATCCTGGTCATATCCTCATGCACCAGCCGGCAGTCCACCGCGTCCAGCACATCATAGGTGCTTCCCTTTTTATGTAAACCTAATGTCAGCGGGCCGTCCTTCTCGGCATCCCCGAAGGAAAATTCCATCTTATTCCGATACCCGAACTCCAGAGGGCTGCGGCGGATCCCCTCAAACACATAGTCCGGATTTCCCTGGGCATCCACCTGGCCGCCCTTCATCAGCGCCTGATCCAGCAGGCGGCGGATCTGCGCGGCCTTCATATCCAGCTGCGCCTCATAATCCATGGTCTGATACATACAGCCGCCGCAGGCGGGAAATACGGAGCAGACCGGCTTTCTGGTTTCCAGAGGCGAAGCCTCCAGCACCTCCAGCAGCCGTCCCTCTGCCCGGCCATGTTTCTTCTTATTGATCCGGAAACGTACCTTCTGGCCGGGGATTCCATTTTTCACAATCACATCCTCCCCGTCCACCGTCACATGTCCCTTATTGGGAAAATCCACCCTTCCAATTTCACCTTCAAAAATATCGCCCTTTTTCAATCTGATTCTCCTTATTCTGATGAAAAAAGCTCCGGGGATACTCTCCGAAGCTTTTTCTCGTTTTTCTTTTTTCAAAACTTTCTCTGCCTGACCCTTTTGGCCTGGCCGCGGCAATTACTCGCCGTCTTCTTCTCCGTCTTCGTCGTCAAAATAATCGTCGAAATCGTCGTCAAAATCATCTTCAAAGTCTTCCAGATAATCCGGTGTGAAGAAACGGTATACGGCATACGCGATACCTGCCACTGCCGCTACGGCTCCCAGAATAGCCAGAACCCATACGATGACGTTCTTGCACTTCTCTTCTTCTCTTTCGTTTCTTTTCAGGATATCTACCAACTCATCAATTTTATTCATGGTGAACACCGTCCTCTCTTAAAACTTACAGATATTATACCACTCTTTATCTGAATTTACCACTAAAAACATAAAATATCATATTTTCTTTAGCTTTGCGAAGGAAGCGAACATTTTCTTTGTGCCCACCCGGTCAAAATCCACCGTCACTTCGTAATCCTTGCCGCCCTCCGCGATGGCAGTCACCGTGCCGGTGCCGAATTTGATGTGGCGCACAGTGTCGCCCACGCCGTAATCCAGCGCCTCCGCCTTCTTCACCTCAAATTTCTTCGGGGCAAAGGTTTCCTTCCGATAGACCTGCCGCATCCTGGCGTAAGAACTTCCCGCCTGGGGCATTTCCACGGTCTTTTTCGGGGCGGTCTCCCTTCCCAGCTCCACCAGCTCCCTGGGAATTTCCCGGATAAAACGGGACACCTTGCTGTACTGGGTCTCTCCCCGGATCATCCGCTGCTGGGCCGCCGTCAGGGTCAGCTCCTTCATGGCCCTGGTGATTCCCACATAGCAGAGCCGGCGCTCCTCCTCCAGCTCGGAGGCGTCTCCCTCCGTGATGGTCATATAGCTGGG
The DNA here is from genome assembly GCA_018713585.1 of Candidatus Pullilachnospira stercoravium. Lineage (GTDB taxonomy): Bacteria > Bacillota > Clostridia > Lachnospirales > Lachnospiraceae > Pullilachnospira > Pullilachnospira stercoravium. The sequence continues at coordinate 5,444 of DVON01000217.1, forward strand.
GAAAATCCCGTCCTCCATACCGGCCAGATACACATTGGGGAACTCCAGTCCCTTGGCGGAATGTAGCGTCATCAGCAGCACCCGGTTGTCGCTCTCCTCCACGGAGTCGATATCCGCGATCAGCGCCACCTCCGACAGAAATCCGTCCAGAGACGGCTCCTCGGCATCCTGCTCATAGGAAACCACTTTGGAAATCAGCTCGTCGATGTTCTCGATTCTCGCCCGGGATTCCTCCGTGTCCTCCGCCTTCAGTTCCTCCACATAGCCGGTCTCCTCGATGACCTTGTTCAAAAGCTCCGTCACCGATAGATATTCCAGCTGGCTGCGGAATTTCTGCACAAAATCCACAAACGGCCGGATCTTCGCGGCGCTCCTTCCCAAAGTGGGAATCTGATCCGCCTCCTTCAACGCGTCGTAAAAGCTGATCCCCTGCTCCTGGGCGTAGTCCTGCACCCGGTTCAGGGTGGTGGCACCGATTCCCCGCTTCGGCACATTGATAATCCTGCGGACCGCCACATCGTCTCTGGCGTTGTCGATGGTTTTCAGATATGCCAGCAGATCCTTGATCTCCTTTCTGGCATAGAAATTCACGCCGCCCACTATCTTGTAGGGGATATTTGCCAGGAGAAATTTCTCCTCGAAAAGACGCGACTGGGCGTTGGTCCGGTACAGAATGGCACAGTCCCGGTACGCGTATGTCCCCTCCCGCACCTTTTTGGAAATGTCCCCGGCGATATACTCCGCCTCCTCATATCCCGTGAGAAACTGGCGGAAATGCAGCAGTTCTCCCACTTCATTGTCCGTCCACAGAGTCTTCTCCTTCCGGCCCAGGTTGTGGCGGATCACCTCGTTGGCAGCATTGAGGATATTCTGGGTGGACCGGTAATTCTGCTCCAGCTTGATCACCTTAGCGTCGGGAAATACCTTCTCGTATCCCAGAATATTTCCAATGTTGGCTCCCCGGAATTTATAAATGGACTGGTCATCGTCACCTACCACGCAGAGATTCCGGTATTTGGAGGCCAGAAGGCTCACAAACCGGAACTGGGCCGTGTTGGTGTCCTGATACTCGTCCACCATGATATAGCGGAACCGCTGCTGATAATAGTCCAACACCTCCGGCGAAGCCTCCAGAAGCTCCACCGTTTTGGCAATCAGATCATCGAAATCCAGCGCGTTGTTCATGGCCAGCTGTTTCTGGTAAGCCTCGTAAACTCTGGCCACCGTCTGCAGGGACCAATCCTGCCCCGCGTCCCGCTTGAAAGCCTCCGGGGAAATCAGCTCATCCTTGGCGGAGGAAATGGCCGCCATCAGCGACCGCTCCTTGAACATCTTCGTATCAATATTCAGCCGTTTGCACACTTCCTTGATCACCGTCTTCTGATCGTCCGTGTCATAGATGGTAAAATTGTTCTCATAGCCGATCCGGTCGATAAACCGGCGGAGCATCCGCACACAGCTGGAGTGGAAGGTGCTGACCCAGATACTCTCCGATCCGAAGCCCACAATCTGATCCACCCGCTCCCGCATCTCCTGCGCCGCCTTATTGGTAAAGGTGATGGCCATGATATTCCACGGATTCACACTCTTTTCTTCTATCAGATAGGCAATCCTGTGCGTCAGAACCCTGGTTTTTCCGGAACCGGCTCCGGCAAGAATCAGCACCGGCCCCTCCGTGTGGTAGACGGCCTCCTGCTGCATGGGATTCAGCCCTTCATATTTGCTCATAAACTCCTCCATCCGTGCCCTTGTCTGCGGCAACACTTTCTTCTTCCATTTTTTTCGTACATGTGTTCATCATATCATGAGGGGCATGGGAAGTCAAAACATTATTGCCGGATCATCCCTATTGCTGCTTTTTTTCTCCTGTATCTTGCAATTTTCCCCGATTCCTCATATAATACAGATAAGCAAATGGCTTGCCGGTCATCACGGCCAGAATATGATGAACGTGTATGTTTAACTTCCGAAAGCGACGGGGTGCCTAGCAGCGCAGAATATCGCTTACATGTCAGGCGGAACCTCCCCCAAAGGGTGGTTCCGTTCTTAAATCATATCTCTAACTTTACCAGTCCACATCATTTCTTAATATTACAAGGTTGTGTTCATCAGATGAAACTTGTTACAATCCATTGCTCACTTCTTGAGAAATACCGCAAAGATCCGGAAGTCCTTTTTAAATCAAATCGTCCTTATGTACTTGTCATACGTTTAAAATATAAAGGCCAATCTCATGATTTCGCAGTACCTGTCCGTTCTAACATTCCCGCTTCCGCTCCGAAATATCAATATTTTTCATTACCTCCCAGGCCAACCA
>DVON01000218.1 GCA_018713585.1 Candidatus Pullilachnospira stercoravium
CAGAAGGGGATTCAATGGAATATTACTATGGGGCTTTACTGGATACGGCCTTACTGTTTTATCAGCCTGGATTCCCGAAGCCGCTGGTATATGGAGAATCCGAAGAATATGCCGGAAGAATTTATTCACAGGGTACTTCCCTGGCCGCCCACAGTGCCAGCCGCAGAACGGTATCTGGAAATCTGTGATTCCTGCCGGGAAATGTTGGAGAATGAGCAGTATACATACCATTCCTTCCCTGAGCTGTCCCGTGCCGCCTGGATTGAATCAGAACGGGAGAACCAGCGGCAAAAAGATCATTCCGACAGCTCCCGGATTCCAGAAACATCCCCTTCGGATCAGCCGACAGAAAATCCGGAGAAGCCAGCGCAGCTGTCAGGTGCCGCCCATACCCGATGGACCGCTCCGATTGTACAGGCACTGAAGGAGCTGGGCGGTTCCGGTACACCTGCTCAGGTGCGGGAGCGAATCATTGAAAATGAGCACCTGACACAGGAGGAAATCAGCGCCCGGCGAGGGAAAACGCAGGTAAACAAATTTGAAAACGAGGTGGCTTTTGCCCGTCAGGATCTGGTAAACGGCGGATACCTGGACAACAGTGTACACGGGATATGGACCTTGACGGATGCCGGAAAAGAGGCGGAAATTACCGCTCAGATGGCTGCGGATCTGTTTCGGATCACTGCCTCCATCAGCAGAAATAACCGGAAGAAGCGGGACATTCTTGCGGATGGAGAGGATCATTCCATCCATTACTGGTTTTATGCGCCGGGTAAGGACGCTTCCCATTGGGAGAATTTCTACCGGGAAGGCATCATCGCCATCGGCTGGGGAGAAGTGGGAGATCTGCGGGCATTTTCCTGTAAAGAAGAAATCAGGGAAAGGCTTCAGGAGGTTTTCGGAGAAACTTACAGCTATAAAAATGCCGCCCACGCCCTCTGGCAGTTTGCCAATGAGATGAAGTCTCAGGATGTGATATTTGTAAAAAAAGGAATGCGGACAGTGGTGGGCCGGGGTGTGGTGGAGTCGGAATACCAGTATGATGAAAACCGGGAGGACGGTTTCAATCATATCCGGCGGGTTCGCTGGACCGGCAAGGGAAACTGGGAGTTTTCAGGGCTTCCTTTGATGAAAACCCTGACGGACATTACCTCTTATACGGGACAGCTGAATCAGCTGCGGGAGCTGGTGGAAAACGAGGAGGAACAGGCGGAAGAAGAGAAAACCGTATTCTACGAGCCGTATACAGTGGAGGATTTTCTTCGAGAGGTGTACATGGATGAAGATACTTATGAAATGGCCGCGGAAATTCTGAAGGAAAAGAAAAATGTTATCCTTCAGGGCCCTCCCGGTGTGGGGAAGACCTTTATTGCCAAGCGACTGGCCTATTCTCTGATGGGCGTGCGGGACCCGAAACGGGTGCGGATGGTGCAGTTTCACCAGAGCTATTCCTATGAGGATTTTGTCATGGGATACCGGCCCACGGATACAGGATTTGCCATTCGGAAAGGAGCATTTTATAATTTTTGCAAGGATGCGGAAGTCGACAGTGAAAACGATTATTTCTTCATCATCGACGAGATCAACCGGGGGAATATCAGCCGGATTTTCGGAGAGCTTTTTATGCTGATTGAGAATGATAAACGGGGAATTCAGCTGGAGCTTCTGTACACCGGAGAAAAATTCGCCGTGCCGGAGAATGTGTATCTGATCGGTACCATGAACACGGCGGACCGCAGCCTGGCGCTGCTGGATTTTGCCCTCCGAAGGCGTTTTTCCTTTATTGATCTGGAACCGGGATTTGACACAGAAGGCTTTCGGAAGTATCTGGAGGAAATCGGAGACGCGCGATTTGACCGGCTGATTGACCGGGTGATCCGGCTCAATGAGGCCATCCGCGAGGACCCCTCTCTGGGTGAGGGATTCTGTATCGGGCATGGCTATTTTGGCGGACTTCTCAACTGGAGTGGAGATGGCAGAACTTTGGAGCGAATCGTAAAATACGAGCTGATTCCGTTGCTGAAAGAGTACTGGCCGGATGAACCTCAGACGGTGAAAGAATGGAGCAGACAGCTGGAAGGAGCGATAGCAATTCATTGATAGCCATAAGAAATATTTATTATATGCTTTCCTACGCCTTCCGGGTACTCAGGGAGCAGGGGTATCAGGAATTGGAGACGGAAGAGTTTGAAAATGGTCAGGAACTGTGCGCGGCTATTCTGATTCGGGGAATTTCCATGCAGATCCGCCGGGGACTGGGGCGGGATTATCTCCCGGTGACGGAGACGCGAAGCACCCTGAGGGGAAAGATCATGCTGTCGGAATCTGTGAGAAACGGCGCCATTTTCCGGCGGCAGCTGGTCTGTATGGACGATGAATTTTCTCTGGACACTCCCATGAACAGGATCTTGAAATCCGTCATGGAATTGCTGCTACATTCCGGGATCAGTCAGAAACGGAAGAAAGCGTTGCGGAAGCTTCTGGTTTATTTTCGGGATGTCAGCCTGGTGGATTTGCATCGGGTAAACTGGAATCTGCAGTATCATCGGAACAATCAGACTTACCGGATGCTGATGTTTCTTTGCCGGCTGGTGACGGAAGGGCTGTTGCAAAGTCCGCAAAGCGGGGCCAGACGAATGGCTCATTTTCTGGATGATCAGCAGATGTATCAACTGTATGAACGGTTTATCCGGGAATACTACCGGCAGGAGTTTCCCCAGATCACGGTCAGCGCACCGCAGATTTTATGGCAGCTGGATGATCCCTGCAGAGACTTTCTTCCGGCCATGCAGGCGGATGTGATGCTGCAGTATGAGAAGAAGATTCTTATCATCGACGCAAAGTATTATAAACGTATTTTGCGGGAGCATTATGGGAAGCAGACACTGTATTCTTCCAATCTGTATCAGATATTTACTTATGTGAAGAACAAGGAAGCCCAACTTGCCGGACAGGGATACCAGGTTTCCGGGCTGCTTTTGTATGCCGGGACGGAGGAAGAAGAAAAACCGCAGGCCGATTACCATATGAGCGGAAACCGGATCGGGGTGCGGACGCTGGATCTGGGAGGGGATTTCGAGGATATCCGGGGCGCGTTGGATGGGATTGCGGAGGAATATCTGGGAGTATAAAAATGGGAGGCAGATACTTATGAATTTGAGAAAAAGTATAGAAAATGAAAAAGAACTGGAATTTGCTGTTTTTTGCATAGAGAGTATTGCCGCGAGGATGGGGGTGGATGCGAAAAGGGTCTATACTGCTTTGAGTGAAAAAAGCGATATTCTGGAGAACTATATCATACCGGAATATGAAATTCTTCATACCCAGAGCAAAGATTATATTGTAGAAGATATAATGGAAGTGATGAGAGAAAGGGAGGTGGAGGTATGAATGCAAATCCTGTTTTATTGCAAAAAAAATATACCCGTATTATCATACTTTTAGCAAAAGAAAAGGGGATTTCTTTAGATCAGGCATTATCCTTTTTCTACCATTCGGAATTATATGATTTGCTTAGTGAAGGAATTTCAGATATGCACTGTATGAGTGATGAATATCTGGTGAAAGATCTTGAACGAGAATATGAGCGCTGTAACGTTTTCAATAATACACAGACCAATTCTATGGAAATGTAAGCTCCGGAATTAATGAAGAGCCATAAAGGTATAACCACAGGAAACCCCACAAGGGGGTACCTCTATGGCCATGCGGCCAAAGTCAAGGAAACCCCACAAGGGGGTACTTTTATTGCTATGCAGCCTGAACTAAGGAAAGGAGACACACCATGCAGTTACAGGAAGCATTGGAAAAACGGAGAAGTGTAAGATCGTATCAGTCCACACCTGTGGAGAAAGAAAAAATTGAGGAAATC
>DVON01000219.1 GCA_018713585.1 Candidatus Pullilachnospira stercoravium
AATTTCCGTTGTTATAGAATTTGTTTCCAAGGAGAGCTTCCGTGAAGAGGTCTGTCTCCGGGTGGAGAGAGAGGAAGATATTGACCTGGTAATCTGTGACCGGATGATGATGCCGGCGCTGATTGATATGAATTTGCTGCAGGAAATCAATATCACGGAGCCGGTGAGAAACAAAATGAATTATCAAAAAATGTGGGCCAGTACCCTCAGCAATGGAAGATACTATGGGGTACCGCTTACCTGTGATCCGTATGTGCTGTTCTATCGAAGGGATATCCTTGAAAGCTGGGAGGTGCCTGAGACCTGGGAGGAACTGCTGGATACAGGAACCGGTCTGCGGCAGATGGGACGATACAGCATGGGATTTCCGGCAAAACGCACTGAGGAAGCAGCAGAATTTTTTCTGCTGATGCTGTATTCCATGGGAGGAAATCTTTACAGCCTTGACGGTGACGCGGGGTTGGGAGCCATGGATACGATTTCTGAGATGTGGAACCGGGGTCTGCTGCCGGATAACATCATCAATCTGTCGGATAAGGATCTGGCCGGGATGTTTGCAAATGGAAATTTGACAATGATGGTAAACCGGCTGAGTATGGGTAAAGTAATCCGGAATGCAGGAACTACTTTAGACGTTGGAATCGCTCAGGTACCCGAAGACACGGCAGGCAGCCGTTTCATAATGGGAGACAACGTAGGGCTGGCGAAGGATGCGGTGCCGGAAGCGCTGGAATTCCTGCGGTATCTGTGTACACCGGAGATATCGGTGCAGTTGGCTGAGACTATGGGAACCTACCCGGTTTATACGAATGCAGATTATGAGCCGGAGGCAACCAGCTGGTGTGGTACGCAGAGTCTGGAACCTCTGTTTCTGGCAGAGAATCGGATGATCGAGCCCCATGGATCCTGGTATCAGATTTCCAGGGAGATCAGTGACGGACTGCTGCTGCTTCTGGAGGGGAATACAGATAGCAGCAGTGTGGCGGAGCAGATGCAGGATCAGATCCGAGTGGCAATTATGGAAGAATAGTGCAGAATTACGAAGTTTCCGGATAAAAATAAATATCTGGAAACTTTTTTTGTATATTTTGTTCAGGACCTGTTAGAAAAACGTTCACAGAATGTTCAAAAATTTCCCCCTATATTAAAAATTTGGAATGTTTCTCCGGTGGGGAATCTGGTATCCTATATACATCTTAAGCGGAAAGAAAAGGAGAGATGAACATGAAAAGAAAACAGATTCTGAGCCTTCTGATGGCATCCGCAATGCTTCTGGGTATGACGGCCTGCGGCGGCGGAGATTCTGCAGACGGCGGTTCTGCAGACAACAGCGAGACTGAGACCACATCTGAGAGCGGTGGCGATGATGCCTCTTCAGGAGAGAAGAGTAAAATCACCATTTGCTGGCGTGATGACGGAACGGATATCGAACTGAACGCCAACTATCAGCAGATGATGGCAGCTTATGAGCAGTGGGACAAGAAGGATCAGGTAGAACTGGATTTCGCCCCGATTACTGCTGATGAGGGTAACTACTTTACAAAAGTAGCTTTACAGCTGGCAGATCCGGGAACTTGTCCTGATCTGGTTTGTGAGGATACCTTCCAGATGCCCAATGATATTGCGGCTGGCTATCTGACCAATCTGGATGAGTATGTTGCAAATTATGATGACTGGAACAATGGCCTGTATTTCGAGTCCATGCAGAATATGGTAACTGGACCGGATGGATCTGTTTACGGTATTCCGTACTGTACAGATACCCGTGGATTGTTCTACAACAGAGATATCCTGGCACAGGCAGGTGTGATTGCTGAAGGAGAAGATTGGCAGCCCACCAGCTGGCAGGATATTATAGATGCTTGTGCAGCTGTAAAAGAGAACTGCCCGGATGTAGTTCCCTTCTGGTGCAACTCCGGTGTAGCTACCGGTGAGGCAACTTCCATGCAGACCTATGAGATGCTGCTGTATGGAACCGGTGAGAGACTGATCACCGATGATGGAAAATGGATCGTGAGCAGCCAGGGCATTCAGGATTCTCTGCAGTTCCTGTCTGACATTTATACAAATGGTTATGGACCGTCTCTGTCTCTTGTACTGAACGGCCAGGCTTCTAATACATCTGCAAGAGAGTATCTGCCGCAGAATAAGCTGGCGATCTCCCTGGATGGTATTTGGATTACCGGAAGCTGGAAAGAGAGCGGAGCTGCTCCGTGGGAAGGCTATGAGGATATCGTTGGTCTTGCGGCTATGCCTACCAGCGAAGGACAGGATCCCGGAACCATCACACTGGCAGGTGGCTGGGCTTACTCCATTCCCGAGAACTCTGACAACAAAGATCTGACCTGGGAGTTCATCCAGGAGATGATGAAACCTGACATTTATCAGAAATACATCATGCAGGCAGGAAACATTTGTACAAGAACCGACACAGCAGAGACCGAAGAGTATTCTTCTCAGCCGCTGTTCGATATCGCTACAGAGTTCCTGGAGACTGCAGAGTTCAGACCTCAGAATGACCAGTACTCTACCGTATCTACTTCTATCCAGCAGATGGTTGAGTCTGTAGTATCCGGTACCAGTCCGGAAGACGCAATGGCACAGTACGCTACCAGCGTTGCCCGTGCTGTCGGCGAGGAAAATGTAGTAGAACAGTAATTTGAAAAATTGCTGATTATGTAAGGCATCAGTTACGAGAAGGCGGCGGTGCAGACTTGAAGAAAGCGGCGCCGCCGCTTCTTATGACTGAGCGTACCAAAGGAGGGAAAGGTATGGCGAAACCTGCAGCGAAAAAGGTCGGCAAGATGGCGGTATTCCGCGAGGACATGAAAAAATCGGTTCTGCTTCTTCCGGCCGTAATTCTTCTTTTTGGATTTTTCTTAGTTCCGATTTTCTTAACGGTATATTATTCCTTTACCAATATGGCTCTGACAGGCTCTGCTGCGCAGAATTTTCAGTTTGTTGGCCTTGACAATTACCTTAGTATGTTTACGGATCCCACCACGTTGATTGCAATTAAAAATACGCTTGTATTTTTGGTGGGAAGCCTTCTGGGACAGAGTGTTATCGGTTTCCTGCTGGCTTATCTGATGAAAAGCAAGGCAAAGGCTTTCCGAAGCATACTTGGCCCCTGCATCCTGGCAGGCTGGGTTATGCCTGAGATTGTGGTTTCCATGTGCTGTCTGGCATTCTTCGATGTATCCGGTACTATGAACATGATTCTGCAGGCTATTCATCTTCCGGGTGTTGACTGGATCTATGGTCATCCCATGCTGACAGTTATCATCGCCAACGTATGGCATGGTACCGCGTTCTCCATGATGAACTTCCAGTCCGCTCTGGACAATGTATCCGGAGATATTGAGGAAGCTGCCCGTGTGGACGGCGCCAACAGAATTCAGACACTGATCCGCATCGTGGTTCCCTGTATCAAGGATACTATCGCAACCAACACTATGCTGAACACACTGTCCACTCTGGGTGTATTTGGCCTGATCTGGGCTCTGACAGGTGGCGGCCCCGGAACGGCAACCACTACACTGCCCATCTACATGTACAATCAGGGTATGAAAAACTTCCAGTTAGGACAGGGAACCGCTATCGGTATGTTGATCCTGCTGATCGGCGGTGTCTGCAGCGTAATCTATACAAAGGTTATGAAACCGGAAAGCTAGGAAGGGGGAAAAGAACATGGGTGAAAAAACAGTTAACGCTATACATTATGTGATTCTTACCATTATCGGTATTGTTTTCGTCCTTCCGCTGATCTGGCTGGTGGTGGCCTCCTTGGACCTGAATGCCAACCAGGCACTGAAATGGCCGGAAACATGGACATTCAGCAACTATACGGGTGTTTTGACCAATCCGGACGATATGAGAGGTTTCGGAATCGGTCTTGTGATTTCCCTGGTACAGTCTCTGATCGTGGTGCTGGTATCCGGACTGGCAGCCTATCCGCTGTCCCGGTATCGCTTGAGTTATAAGAAAGGCTTCATGTACACTATCCTGTTCATGACCTCTCTTCCCATGATCGCCGTAATCGTACCGATTTACAAAATGTTCCTGCAGATCGGATTGCTGGACAGCATTCCCGGCGTTATCCTTTATCTGTCGGCATCTTCTCTGCCTTACGGAATCTGGCTGATGAAGAACTTTATGGACGGCGTGCCGGTGGAGCTGGAGGAAGCCGCATGGGTAGACGGAGCAACTACCATGCAGTCGATTCTGAAGGTGGTGGCCCCCCTGATGTTCCCCGGAATCTGTGTAGTATTCATCTATACATTCTCCGGAAGCTGGGGTAACTTCTTCATCCCCTACATTCTGATCAGCAGCCCGGACAAAATGCCTGCATCTGTTTTGCTGTACCAGTTCTTCGGACAGCACGGTTCCATTTCCTATGGACCGCTGGCAGCATTCTCCGTTATTTATGCTCTGCCGTCTATCCTGCTGTACATACTGTCTCAGAACTATATGTCCAAAGGATTTACCATGGCAGGTGCTGCAAAAGGCTGATTATATTGTTGGATGGTATTTACGAGGAGTCTTTTATCGTGCAGTGCACGGGAGGAGACTCCTCTTTTTTCCGCGGGAGCGGGAACGGCGCGCGCAGATTCAGGGGTGCGTTTCATAAATTTACAGTTTTTGAATTCATGCCGGAAAGGCTGAAAATATTTACAAAAAAGGAGGAATCCGAGTATGATTCAGATTCGAGAGAGAGTCGGAAAAATGCTGGAGTATCTGGAAGGTCAGATTTATCCGGCCCAGGTTCCTGTGGAATCCTGGAAAATGATCCGCACAGATGAGAAGTTTCAGGATGTGGAGCATCTGGATACCGCCGGGTGGGCGGATTTTTCCAGAGAACAGATCTGGGGCGGACACAGAGAGTATTACTGGTTTGAGACCACGGTGACCATTCCGGAGGAATTTGCCGGAAAATGCGTGGTATTTCAGCTGACCACCGGCCGGGAGGGCGAGTGGGACGCCACCAATCCGCAGTTTACCATTTATGTGAACGGGAAGCTGGTGCAGGGGCTGGATGTGAACCACCGGGAGGTGATCCTGGCAGAGAAGGCGGCGGCGGGCGAGACCTACCGTATTATTCTGTCGGCATTTACCGGAGATCAGAACTTTTCCCTGCGGCTGGATGCCTGCCTGCGGGTGCTGGACCGGGCCACGGAGAAATATTTTTATGATCTGAACGTTCCCTACCAGACGGCCCGTCTGCTGCCGGAGGACAGTCAGGCGTATCTGACGATCCTGAAGGCGGTGAACGAGTCCCTGAACCTGCTGGATATGCGCAGGGAGGGTTCCCCGGAGTATTACGAGAGCCTGGCACGGGCGCAGGAGAATATCACCCGTGAATTTTATGACAAATACTGTGGCGAGCACGGACAGCCGGAGATTTACTGTGTGGGCCACACCCACATTGACTGTGCCTGGCTGTGGACCCTGCGGGTGACGGAGGACAAGGCGGTCCGCAGTTTTTCCACCGTGCTGGAGCTGATGCGCCAGTATCCGGAGTACATTTTCATGTCCAGCCAGCCCCAGCTGTACAAGTATGTGAAGAAGAACGCTCCCCAGGTATATGAGGAGATCAAAGAGCGGGTAAAAGAAGGAAGATGGGAGCCGGA
>DVON01000220.1 GCA_018713585.1 Candidatus Pullilachnospira stercoravium
CATCGACCTGGTGGACGAGGCATGCGCCCTGATCAAGACGGAGCTGGATTCTCTGCCGTCCGAGCTGGATGAGCAGCAGCGGAAGATTATGCAGATGGAGATCGAGGAGGCCGCTCTGAAGAAGGAGACGGACCGGCTGAGCCGGGAGCGGCTGGAAGAGCTGCAGAAGGAAATGGCCGAGTACAAGGCGTCCTTTGCCGAGCAGAAGGCTCAGTGGGAAAATGAGAAACATTCGGTGGAGAAGCTGTCTTCCCTGCGGGAACAGATCGAGGAACTGAACCGGCAGATTCAGCTGGCCCAGCAGAATTATGACCTGAATAAGGCGGCGGAGCTTCAGTACGGCGAGCTGCCGAAGCTGCAGAAACAGCTGGAGATCGAGGAAGAGAAGGTGAAAAATGAGGATCTTTCTCTGGTGCATGAGAGCGTGACGGATGAGGAGATCGCCCGGATTGTTTCCCGCTGGACGGGAATCCCGGTGGCAAAGCTTACGGAGGGCGAGAAGTCCAAGATCCTGGGCATGGAGGATGTGCTGCACAGGCGTGTGGTGGGACAGGACGAGGCTGTTTCCAAAGTGACCGACGCCATCATCCGTTCCAAGGCAGGTATCAAGGATCCCACCCGTCCCATCGGTTCCTTCCTGTTTCTGGGGCCCACCGGTGTGGGTAAGACGGAGCTGGCCAAAACACTGGCGCAGACACTGTTTGACGATGAAAACAACATGGTGCGTATCGATATGAGCGAGTACATGGAAAAGTACTCCGTGTCCCGGCTGATCGGAGCGCCTCCGGGATATGTAGGCTACGAGGAAGGCGGACAGCTGACCGAAGCTGTCAGAAGGAAGCCGTACTCTGTGGTGCTGTTCGATGAGATTGAGAAGGCCCATCCGGACGTATTCAACGTGCTGCTTCAGGTGCTGGACGACGGACGGATCACGGATTCCCAGGGACGCACGGTGGATTTTAAAAATACAATCCTGATTATGACTTCCAATATCGGTTCTTCCTATCTGCTGGAAGGTATTCAGGAGGATGGAAGCATCAGTGAAGCCTGTGCGGAGATGGTACACAAGGATCTGCAGGCGCATTTCCGTCCGGAATTTCTGAACCGGCTGGATGAGATTATCATGTTCAAACCGCTGACCAAAGAGAATATCGGCGCTATTGTGGATTTGTCTTTGGAAGAACTGAACCGGAGACTGGCGGATCAGGAGCTGAAGCTGGAACTGACACCGGCGGCGAAAGATTTTGTTATTGAAGGCGGTTACGATCCGGTATACGGCGCCCGCCCGCTGAAGCGTTACCTGCAAAAGAATGTTGAGACGCTGGCAGCCAGAATGATCCTGGGAGGCCAGGTAGGAGAAGGGGACACCATTGTGCTGGATGTGAAGGATGGGCATCTGGACGGAAGCATCCGGGGCGGCATTGCCGCTGTTTGACGGTAATCCGGCGGTTATGGTTTTTTTGACTCCCTCTTGTATAAAAGAAAGGTTCGCGGTATAATGAGGACACCGTGAAGGAGCGACATTAAAAAAATGGTATTCCATGTGAGGAGGAAGTGTATGATACCCAGGGATCCTGTGATGCTGCTGAGTTATCTGAATACACAGCTGAGGGATTTTTATCCGAGCCTTGAGGCACTCTGTGAGGATAAACAGCTGAATCCGGCGGAGGTATGCAGCAGGCTGCGGACAATCGACTATGAATATGATGGTAAACAAAATCAGTTTATCTGAAACCAGAGAAGCGGAACCGGCAGATGGCAGGTTCCGCTTCCTGGCTGTTCCGGACTTTAGATAGAAAAAATAAAATCTTCATAAATTCTTCCATTTTCCTTCCCCGGAAATAAAAGTTTTCCCGTTATTCTTTTATTATCAAGAAAAAGATGACAAGGGAATGCTTTTATGGAGGAGGGAAACGTTATGACGAGAAAAAGGGAAGAATCCATATCCTATGTTACCGTACTGATCCTGTTGTTTTTCGTTTTTTCTGTCGCCGGATGGCTTTGGGAAGTTGGTCTCCATCTGGTTCAGGACGGCGTCTTTGTAAAACGGGGCGTGCTGTCCGGTCCCTGGCTTCCCATTTATGGTACGGGCGGTGTCCTGATTATGCTTGTGCTGCGCCGTTTTTTTGACAGGCCGCTGAAGCTGTTTTTCCTGATTATGGGCATGTGCGGCGTTGTGGAGTATTTGACCGGATGGTTTCTGGAAATGTATTTCCATACGAAATGGTGGGATTACAGCAATCTCACATTTCAGATTCAGGGAAGGGTATGTCTGGCAGGCCTGCTGGTGTTTGGCTTGGGAGGACTTGCTTTTGTCTATCTGATCCGGCCGGCGCTGGAACGGCTGTTGGGAAGGCTGAGCCTTCATTCCCGGGAAATTCTGTGTATGATTTTGCTGGGGATCTTTCTCATTGATCTGCTCTGGTCATTTCAGAATCCGAATCAGGGCGCTGGCATCTCCAAACCGGTGATAATGGCGGCAAAAGGGACTTGACATATTTATAACAAAGGCGTTCTGCACTGAGCAGACCGCCTTTTTTCATTTCACAGGAAATTGCTTTCCTGTAAAATGAAAAACGCTCCGCGAGGATCGCAGGGTCTGCCCCCAGCGAAGCGAGGGTACTGCGGCGGAAAGAAAGATGTCGCTTGTGCGACCCGGACTTGTATTATACCAAATGTGAATAAGAGGTTGACCAGTGGCAGGAAACAGGGTATACTAAAAAAAGTTCAAATTTGGATAATCCAAAATGGATAATTCCAGGGATTTCTTTTATGCCGTTCGGCAATACACCAGCAGGAAAGGAATTAAATAAAATCTATGAAAGCTACAGACAGTATAGTTTTGCTGCGCAGTCTGGCGGAAGCCTATGAGGCGGCGTGCAGGCCCATCTGCCATAAGATGAAACTGTCACAGACGGCGTTTGACATTCTGATGTTTCTAGCCGCGCATCCTGACTGCAGTACAGCCAAGGATATCTGCCGCGCCCGTGGCATCCGTCCCAATATGGTGTCGTTTAATGTGGAAAGACTTGTGGAAGAGGGCTATCTGCAACGACAGGCAGTGCCCGGAGACCGCAGAAAGATCCGGCTGCTTTGTACGGATAAGGCGCAGGAGATTATTGAGGAGGGCCGCAGAATGGCAAATCGATTCTACAGCACAATTCTGGAAGGAATGAGCGAAGACGAGATTATCGGATTTGAACAGAATATTGCGCTCATCTGCCGCAATGCTGAGAAACTGAGAAATAGCTGAAGCCGCCCGGTTTTCCGTATAGCCCGCGCGGTGCAGGCCTGTACTGACGGAACGGAGTGAGTAGATGAATGAAAGAAGATCAAAGATGAAAGAGAAGCTGCATGAAAAAGCCATGGAAACACTGCAGGCAGTGGTTCCGATCCTGCTGATTGTGCTGACGCTGTGTTTTACCATCGCGCCCATGGAACCGGGGATTCTGCTGGCTTTTCTTGTGGGGGCAGTATTGCTGATTGTGGGAATGATCGGGTTTACTTTTGGCGTGGATCTGGCCATGTCGCCCATCGGAGAAAGTGTGGGTACCTGTATGACGCAGACCAGGAAATTATGGCTGATGGTGCTGCTGACATTTATCCTGGGATTTATTGTTACCATTTCAGAGCCGGATCTTCAGGTGCTGGCGGAACAGGTTCCTTCGATTCCCAATATGATTCTGGTGCTTTCCGTGGCCTTTGGCGTGGGCATTTTTCTGGTGGCGGCTCTTCTGCGTATGTTGTTTGGTATTACACTGGCTCATATGCTGATTGTGCTGTATCTGGCAGTATTTGTGCTGGCGTTTTTTGTGCCGGGAGATTATGTGGCGGTTGCCTTTGACTCAGGGGGCGTGACCACAGGCCCTATGACGGTGCCCTTTATTATGGCTCTCGGTATCGGTATTTCCGCCATTCGAAATGATGAGCGGGCGGAAGATGACAGCTTTGGTCTGGTGGCACTGTCCTCTGTGGGACCTGTCCTGTCAGTGCTGGTTCTGGGATTGATTTACCATTCTGAGAGCGCGTCTTATACGGCGCAGCCCATTCCGGAGATTGCCAATTCCGTGGAGATGGGAAAACTCTTTGCGGTGGAGCTGCCCAGGTATATGAAGGAAATCGCGGTATCGCTTCTGCCGATTATTCTGTTTTTTGTGGTATTCCAGCTGATTTTCCGGAGAATGAAAAGACGAATGCTGATTAAGATCGCGGCAGGTATGGCATACACCTACATTGGCCTGGTTTTATTCCTCACCGGCGTGAATGTAGGATTTATGCCGGCAGGAAATTATCTGGGCCAGGTGATTGCGGGAAATCCATACCGGTGGATTATTATTCCCATCGGTATGCTGATCGGATTTTTTATTGTGCGGGCGGAGCCGGCGGTTATGGTGCTGACCCATCAGGTCGAGGAGATAACTTCCGGAGCCATCAGTGCGCAGGCCATGAACCTGAGCCTTTCGGTGGGTATGGCAGTCTCGCTGGGGCTGGCGATGATCCGGGTCCTGACGGGGATTTCCATTTTCTGCTTCCTGATTCCCGGCTATGCGCTGGCTCTGGGCCTGACCTTTTTTGTTCCGAAAATATTTACCGCGATCGCCTTTGATTCCGGCGGTGTGGCATCCGGCCCGATGACGGCAACGTTTCTGCTGTCCTTTGCCATAGGAGCCTGTCTCCGCGTGGGAGGAGATATCGTCACAGATGCCTTCGGGGTTGTGGCTATGGTGGCCATGACACCTCTCATTACTATCCAGATTCTCGGCCTGGTGTACCGGGTGAAATATGGAGAAACAGAAGGAATGGAGCAGGCCTCTCCCGTGCCGCCTGCCGACAATGAGATTATCGAACTGTAAGGAGGCAGAAGGATATGAGTACACTTTATATGATGATGGCCATCACCAAACGTTCCATCCAGAACCGGCTGAAGGAACTGTATAAACGGAATGGGCTGGAAGTGACATTCATGACACTGGCCAGAGGTACGGCCAGCAACGAGATACTGGACTGCTTTGGCCTGGAGGCCACGGAAAAACTGATCCGGTTTTCTGTTGTGACGGACCGGATGTGGCGTAATGTGAAAGCGGATCTGGAACAGCAGATCCGGATTGATGTGCCGGGTACGGGAATTGCTTTTGTGGTTCCGCTCTCCAGTATAGGGGGACGGAATGTACTGGAATTTCTGACAGACGGCCAGGCCTTTGAGAAAGAAGAGGAAAGTGTTATGAAGAATACCGTATATGAGCTTATCGTGGTAATCTCCAATTATGGACATATGGAGGAAATCATGGAGGCCGCCCGGGAAAAGGGAGCCGGGGGAGGCACAGTGATTCACGCAAAGGGTACCGGAATGGAAAAGGCAGAGAAGTTCCTGGGCGTATCCATTGTGGATGAAAAGGAGATTGCGTTTATTGTGGCAAAAGCCGCGGATAAAAACGCGATTATGAAATCGATTATGGATAAGGCGGGCCTGGGAAGTCCGGCCCGGGCAGTGGTATTTTCCATGCCGGTGACAGATACTGCGGGCCTGCGTCTGCAGGAAGTACAGTAAGGGGACCTGAAGAGCCCACAGTGGCTTGCAGGATAGATATTAAGTAAAGAAAGGAAGGTATAAAAATGGAGAATAAGAAGAAAAGTGGAGGTGTGCTTCTGGGCGCCGCATTCCTGATGGCTACATCTGCCATTGGACCGGGATTTCTTACACAGACGGCCCAGTTCACAGGAAAGCTTGGGGGAAGCTTTGGATTTGTTATCCTGGTGTCCATTATTCTGGCAGCTATCGTGCAGCTGAATGTATGGAGGGTTCTCTGCGTGTCCGGAATGCGCGGGCAGGATGTGGCCAATAAGGTACTTCCCGGACTGGGTTATGTGGTGTCTTTTCTGATTGTGGCAGGAGGACTGGTATTTAACATCGGAAATGTGGGCGGCGGCGCCCTGGGCTTCAACACGCTGCTGGGAATTCCCCAGAGTGTGGGATATTTCCTGGCCGGCGGCGTGGCGATTGTGGTATTTCTTCTGAAAAATGCCATGAAGGCCATGGACACATTGACAAAGGTTCTGGGCGGGATTATGATCGTGGTAATCTTTGTGGTGATTGTCATTGTTCGTCCGCCTCTGGGAACGGCTCTGCGGGAGACATTTCTTCCCCAGGCGTCCATGAGCGATATTTTTCCGGCAGTACTGACGCTTCTGGGCGGCACGGTGGGCGGTTACATTACCTTTGCTGGCGCGCATCGTCTGATTGATGCCGGCATTACAAAAAAAGAAAATCTGGGTGAGATTACAAAAAGTTCTGTGATGGGTATCGGTATTGCCACCATCGTCCGGGTATTCCTGTTCCTGGCGGTGCTGGGCGTGGTGGCCGGCGGCGCCGTAACGCTGGATTCTTCCAATCCCGCGGCGGACGCGTTCCGCAGAGGCGCAGGAGAGATCGGTTACCGGTTCTTTGGTCTGGTGCTGCTGGCAGCGGCCATTACTTCCATTGTGGGCTGCGCCTATACCTCGGTATCCTTCCTGAAAACCTTCCACCCGGCCATTGAAAAAAATGAAAAATGGTTCATCGTGGGATTCATCGCCCTTTGTACCGTGGTCATGGCCTTCATCGGACAGCCGGCGGCGCTGCTGGTACTGGCGGGCGCTTTAAACGGTCTGATCCTGCCCATCACTCTGGGCGTGTGCCTGATCGCTTCTCAGAAAAAGACGATCATGGGAACCGATTACAGACACCCTCTCTGGCTGCTGATTCTGGGAATCGTGGTGGTTATCGCCGCCGCTTACCTGGGTATCACCTCTCTGTCCAGTCTGGGTCAGCTGTTCGCATAACAAAAACAGGAGTTGCGTATGGAAAAGACAAAAATTTATACGGCCGGGGATTCCTCGATTCTGGTGGAATTCGGAAAAGAGATTTCCCCGGAAATCAACAGCCGGATCACGGCTCTGGTACATGTGATGAAGGCTCAGCAGATTGAGGGTGTTGTGGATCTGATCCCCGCCTTCTGCAGCCTTCTGATCAATTACGATCCCCGGGTGATTTCCTACGGGAAACTGAAGCGAAGAATGGAAAAGCTTCTGAAGCTGGACATGCATGAGAAAGAGGAAAGTTCCAGAATTTTTGAAATTCCTGTCTGCTATGGCGGGGAGTTCGGCCCGGATCTGGAGTACATTGCCGGGCATGCGGGACTTACCCCTCAGGAAGTGATTGATATTCACAGCTCCCGGGACTACCGGATCTATATGCTGGGATTTCTGCCGGGATTTTCCTATCTGGGCGGGCTGGATGAGCGGATCCATACGCCCAGGCTGGCCAATCCCAGGATCCGGATCCCTGCGGGGAGCGTGGGAATCGGCGGCTCTCAGACGGGGATTTATCCCCTGGATTCCCCGGGCGGCTGGCAGCTTTTGGGGATGACGCCGGTGAAAACCTACGATCCGGAGCGCAGTGTGCCGATCCTCTTTGAGGCGGGAGATTATATCCGTTTCCTGCCGGTGACGGAAGAGGAATACAGGGACATCAGTGAACAGGTGAAGGCGGGAACATATACCTGCCGGATCCGGCCAAAAGAGGCAATGTGACGCGGCCAGACGCAATGTGGTGTGGATCAGACGGTATGCCGCGGCCGGGCCCGCAGTTTCCTGCCGGTTCGGCGGAGATAATCCACGAACCGGACGGATATCCGGAAGGAGTA
>DVON01000221.1 GCA_018713585.1 Candidatus Pullilachnospira stercoravium
GATTCAGAAGTTCGCGGTTGCGTAAAATTTTGTAAAGAGAAGAATAGAGAACACTGACAAAGGCGTCAGAAATTTCCGAACAGGGAGTTTCTGACGCCTTTTGTCTTTTTTCGCAGGTAAATATAACAAAAGACACAGCAGGAGGAAAATGTGATGGCAGTAAAGTATGTATTTGTGACTGGAGGCGTGGTGTCGGGCCTGGGAAAAGGAATTACGGCGGCTTCCCTGGGACGGCTTCTGAAAGCCAGAGGCTACCAGGTAACCATGCAGAAATTCGATCCCTATATCAATATGGATCCGGGAACCATGAATCCTATCCAGCACGGCGAGGTATTCGTCACCGACGATGGAACGGAGACGGATCTGGATCTGGGACATTATGAGCGATTCATCGATGAGAGCCTGGATCAGAATTCCAATGTGACCACCGGAAAGATTTACTGGTCCGTGCTGCAGAAGGAGCGGCGGGGAGATTACGGCGGAGGAACCGTCCAGGTAATTCCTCATATCACCAATGAAATCAAGAGCCGGTTTTATCAGCCCCGCACCGATCGGGAAGAGAGGATCGCCATAATCGAGGTGGGCGGTACGGTAGGAGACATTGAGAGCCAGCCATTTCTGGAGGCCATCCGGCAGTTCCAGCACGAGGTGGGTCATGAAAACGCCATTCTGATTCATGTGACCCTGATTCCTTATCTGAAGGCTTCCGGGGAACTGAAGACAAAGCCCACCCAGCAGAGCGTGAAGGAACTTCAGGCCATGGGGCTGTGGCCGGATGTGCTGGTATGCCGCAGCGAATATCCCATCGACCAGGGGATGCGGGACAAAATTGCCCTGTTCTGCAACGTGCCGGAGAGCCATGTGCTGCAGAATCTGGATGTGGAATATCTCTATGAAGCGCCTCTGGCCATGGAAAAGGAACGTCTGGCCCAGGTGGTGTGCGAGTGCCTGAATATCGGATGCCCCAGTCCTGATCTGGAAGACTGGAAGCAGATGGTGGACGCCCTCAGAAATCCGGTCAGCGAGGTGGAAATCGCCCTGGTGGGAAAATACGTCCAGCTTCATGACGCTTATCTGAGTGTGGCGGAGGCACTGAAGCACGGCGGCATCGCTTCCCGCGCCAGCGTGAAAATCCGTTGGGTGGATTCGGAAGAGGTGACGGAGGAAAACGCAGGTCAGCTGCTTTCGGGCGTGGACGGGATTCTGGTGCCCGGAGGCTTCGGCACCAGGGGTACAGAAGGGAAGATTCAGGCGGTCCGCTGGGCCAGGGAACAGAAGATTCCTTTCCTGGGTATCTGCCTGGGTATGCAGATGGCCATTGTGGAATTTGCCAGAGATGTGGTGGGTTTCCGGGATGCCAACAGTGCGGAGCTGGATCCGGACACTTCGCATCCGGTGATCGCTCTGATGCCGGAGCAGAATCAGGTGACAGATCTGGGAGGAACTCAGCGGCTGGGTGCGTATCCCTGTATTCTGAAGGATGGAAGCCTGGCCCGGAAGCTGTATGGAAAGAAGGAAATCAGCGAACGCCACCGCCACCGTTATGAGGTGAACAATGAATACCGGGATGTGCTGGAAAGCCATGGACTTTCCCTGTGCGGCCAGTCCCCGGACGGAAGAATCGTGGAAATGCTGGAGCTGCCCGGTCACCCCTTCTTTGTGGGAACCCAGGGCCATCCGGAGTTGAAATCAAGACCCAACCGGGCCCATCCGCTGTTTGCCGGATTTGTGGCCGCCGCGGTGGAATACAGTGGAAATAAGGAGGAGGAAATGTGATGGGAGCAAGTCAGGGTTTATACAGGGAGCAGTTTGAACACGACAACTGCGGAATCGGCGCAGTGGTCAACTGTCAGGGAATCAAAAGTCATGCAACCGTGGAAAATGCATTGAAAATCGTGGAAAACCTGGAGCACCGGGCCGGAAAAGACGCGGAAGGAAAGACCGGAGACGGCGTGGGTATCCTGCTGCAGATTTCCCATCGCTTTTTTGGCAAGGTCTGCCGGGAACTGAACATTCCCATCGGGGAAGAGCGGGAATACGGAATTGCCCAGCTGTTCTTCCCCCAGGATGAACTGAAAAGAAACCAGGCTAAAAAGATGTTTGAGATCATTGTGGAGAAGGAAGGCTTGGAGCTGCTGGGCTACCGGGAGGTGCCGGTGCGTCCCCAGGTGCTGGGCCATAAAGCAAAGGCATGTATGCCTCATATCGTGCAGGCCTTCATCAGGAAACCGGAACATACGGAGAAAGGCCTGGATTTTGACCGGAAGCTGTACATTGCCAGAAGAGAGTTTGAACAGAGTAATGACAATACGTATGTGGTGTCCATGTCCAGCCGTACCATCGTTTACAAAGGAATGTTCCTGGTGGGACAGCTGAGAACCTTCTTCGCGGATCTGCAGGATCCGGATTATGAATCCGCCATGGCCATGGTACATTCCCGTTTCAGCACCAACACCAATCCCAGCTGGGAGCGGGCACATCCCAACCGTTTCATCGTCCACAACGGCGAGATCAACACCATCCGGGGAAATGCCGACAAGATGCTGGCCCGCGAGGAGACCATGGAGTCCTCCCATCTGTCCGGCTCCATGCACAAAATTCTTCCGGTGGTGGATACCAGAGGATCCGATTCCGCCATGCTGGACAATACCCTGGAATTTCTGGTGATGAGCGGCATGGAGCTGCCGCTGGCGGTGATGATCACCATCCCGGAACCCTGGTCCAACAACCAGACCATTTCCCAGGATGAGCGGGATTTTTATCAGTACTATGCCACCATGATGGAACCCTGGGACGGCCCTGCCTCCATCGTCTTTTCCGACGGCGATGTGATGGGAGCGGTTCTTGACAGAAACGGCCTGCGCCCTTCCCGCTACTATGTGATGCGAAACGGCGACGTGATCCTGGCCTCCGAGGTGGGCGTGCTGGAGGTGCCGGAGGAGGATATCATCCTCAAAGAGCGTCTGCATCCCGGAAAAATGCTGCTGGTGGATACCACAAAGGGAAAAATTTACCAGGATGACGAGCTGAAAAAAATGTATACGGAACGGCAGCCATATGGCGAGTGGCTGGACGGAAACCTGCTGAAACTGTCGGATCTGAAGATCCCCAACATGCGGGTGGAATCCTACAGCGGCGAGCGGCTGCGCCGGATCCAGAAGGCTTTCGGCTATACTTATGAAGAATATAAAAATTCCATCCGGACCATGGCGTTAAACGGCGGGGAAGCCACCGCGGCCATGGGAAATGATATCCCTCTGGCAGTGCTTTCCAGGAAAAACCGTTCGCTGTTCGATTATTTCAAACAGCTGTTTGCTCAGGTGACCAATCCGCCCATCGATGCCATCCGTGAAGAGATTGTCACCAGCACCACGGTCTATGTGGGCAAGAAGGGAAATCTGCTGGAAGAGAAAGCGGAAAACTGCCAGGTGATGAAGATCAACAATCCCATTCTCACCAATACGGATATGCTGAAAATCAAAGAGATGAAGGTGGATGGCTTCAAGGCGGCAGTGGTTCCCATCACCTATTACAAGAGCACCAACCTGGAGCGGGCCATCGACCGTCTGTTCGTGGAGGTGGACAAAGTCTACAAGGATGGCGCCAATATCCTGGTGCTTTCCGACCGGGGCGTGGATGAAAACCATATGCCGATTCCCTCCCTGCTGGCGGTTTCCGCCGTACACCAGTACCTGGTGCGGACGAAAAAACAGACATCCATGACGCTGATTCTGGAGTCCGGAGAACCCAGAGAGGTTCATCATTTTGCGGCGCTTCTGGGATACGGCGCCTGTGCGGTGAATCCCTACCTGGCCCTGGATACCATCCAGGAGCTGATTGACGAGCATCTGCTGGACAAAGATTACTATGCAGCGGTGGATGATTACACCAACGGCGTGCTGCACGGCATTGTGAAGATCGCCTCCAAAATGGGTATTTCCACCATCCAGTCCTATCAGGGCGCAAAGATTTTTGAGGCCATCGGTATTTCCAAAGATGTCATCGACCGGTATTTCTCGGGGACGGTCAGCCGGGTGGGCGGCATCACCATGGAGGATATCGCCCAACGGGTGGATGAAAACCACACGAAGGCCTTTGATCCCCTGGGACTGGCTTCCGATCTGACCCTGGACAGCCTGGGACGGCATAAAAGAAGAAGCGGAGGGGAGGAGCACCGCTACAATCCCCAGACCATTCATCTGCTGCAGCAGTCCACCTGGACCGGCAGCTATGAGATGTTCAAACAGTATACACAGCTGGTGGATCAGGAGCAGAGCGGTTATCTGCGCAGCCTGATGGATTTCGCGTATCCGGAAGAGGGAATTCCCATCGATGAGGTGGAGAGCGTGGACGAGATTGTGAAACGGTTTAAAACCGGCGCCATGTCCTACGGTTCCATTTCCCAGGAAGCCCATGAGACGCTGGCCATCGCCATGAACCATCTCCATGGAAAATCCAACACCGGTGAGGGCGGAGAAAGTGATGAACGTCTGGACTCCGCCGGCAGCGACAATGACCGCTGTTCCGCCATCAAGCAGGTGGCTTCCGGAAGGTTCGGCGTCACCAGCCGGTATCTGGTCAGCGCCAGAGAGATCCAGATCAAAATGGCCCAGGGAGCAAAACCCGGCGAGGGCGGCCATCTGCCGGCCAGAAAGGTATATCCCTGGATCGCCAGGACGAGACATTCCACACCGGGTGTCAGCCTGATCTCTCCGCCGCCGCACCATGATATTTATTCCATCGAGGATCTGGCGCAGCTGATTTACGATCTGAAAAATGCCAACAAATATGCGGATATTTCCGTGAAGCTGGTTTCCGAGGCCGGTGTGGGCACGGTGGCGGCCGGTGTGGCCAAAGCGGGAGCCCAGGTGATTCTCATCTCCGGCTATGACGGAGGAACGGGCGCGGCGCCGGAAAGCTCCATCCACAATGCAGGTCTGCCCTGGGAGCTGGGTCTGGCGGAAACCCATCAGACGCTGCTTCGCAACGGCCTGAGAAACCGGGTGCGCATTGAAACCGACGGAAAACTCATGAGCGGCCGCGATGTGGCCATCGCCGCGCTGCTGGGGGCGGAGGAGTTCGGATTTGCCACGGCGCCCCTGGTGACCATGGGCTGCGTGATGATGCGGGTCTGCAACCTGGATACCTGTCCGGTGGGCGTGGCCACCCAGAATCCGGAGCTTCGGAAACGCTTCAGGGGGAAACCGGAATACGTGGAGAATTTCATGCG
>DVON01000222.1 GCA_018713585.1 Candidatus Pullilachnospira stercoravium
AGACTTCCTTCAGATAAAATTCCACCGGCTGGCAGTCTCCCTCCTGGCGGGGGAAATTCAGCCCGCCGCCCATCAGGGCCCGGCCGGAAAGGATCTGTCCGGTTCCGTTGATTTCATACCGTTTCATGGGATCCAGCCCCCGCACCGGAATGTGCTGGGAGGGACTGTTGGGCTGCGCTGCCATCTGCACCCCACAGATCAGCGCTTCCTTTTTATCCCCGGACACAAATTCCCAGGCGGCGTACTGCCGGTTCTCCCAGGGATTGGTGAGACGGTAATATTCTCCTTCATGGGTCAGATCATAGTATTTCTTAAAGGTTTTGATCTGCTCCTTCACCTCTTCCTTCTCCTCATCGGAGAGAAGATTCAGATCCAGCTCGTAGCCGAAGCTTCCCGCCATGGCCACAATCCCCCTGGCCGCCAGCGGCGTCACCCGGCCCGTCTGGTGGTTGGGCACCGCCGACACATGGGATCCCACGGTGGAAATGGGATATCCAAAAGAAGTTCCGTACTGAATTTTGATCCGCTCCAGCGCGTCCGTATCATCGCTGCACCAGATCTGCGGATAGTAATACATCATTCCCAGGTCAAACCGGCCGCCGCCTCCGCTGCAGCCTTCCCAGAGAATGTCGGGATAACGGGTCACCAGCTTCTCCAGCAGCTCGTACAGACCCAGCATGTACCGGTGGCACACCTCCCCCTGCCGTTCCTTGGGCAGGCTGGTGCTGTAAACGTCACTGATATTCCGGTTCATATCCCATTTTACGTACTCGATATTGGCGCTGTCCAGAATGGCGCAGATTCTCTCATACAGATAATCCCGCACCTCCTGCCGGGACATATCCAGGATCAGCTGGTAACGGCTCCGGTTGGGCCGCCGCTCGGGAATCCGGATGGCCCAGTCCGGATGCGCCCGGTACAGATCGCTGTCCTCGGACACTGCCTCCGGCTCAAACCACAGGCCAAACTTCAAGCCCAGAGCGTTGATCTGGTCTGCCAGCGGTTTCAGGCCGCCGGGCAGCTTCTTCTCATTGACGTACCAGTCGCCCAGGCCGCTGGTGTCATCGTCCCGCTTTCCGAACCAGCCGTCATCCAGCACCAGCATTTCCACGCCCAGATCCGCTGCGCCTCTGGCGATTTCCAGGATCTTTTCGCTGTTGAAATCAAAATATGTGGCCTCCCAGTTGTTCAGCAGCACCGGCCGGCGGGCATGTTTGTATTTTCCCCGGCACAGATGTTCCCGGACAATGTGATGGAAATTGGAGGACAGCTTTTCCAGGCCCTGGCCGCTGAAGGTCATCACCGCCTCCGGCGTGCAGAACTCCGCCTGGGGATCCAGCTGCCAGGCAAACAGTTCTTTGGCGATTCCCGCTGTCAGACGCACCTGATTCATCTGATCCTTTTCCACCTGGATGGAATAGTTGCCGCTGTATACCAGCCCCACCCCGTAGCAGGGGCCGTCCGTCTCCGTGGTTTCAGGGGCGCAGAGGATGGCGAAGGGATTGTGGTGGTGGCTGGAGGATGCTCTTGTGCTGCGCACCTCCATTTTTCCGCTCATCACCGGAATCCGCTCCATCTGCCGCTCCATGCAGTGGCGTCCGTGGAAATGGATCAGCTCCCACTGGCCGTGCATCAGATCCAGATTCATGGACACCGCTTTTTTCAGGATGATGGGGTTCTCATTTTCATTATAGAACCGGACACTTCTGGTGATAATGTCCTGCTTTTCCCACACACTGTAGTACAGCACCGCCCGAAGGCCGGTCACCGGATCCTTCAGGGTGATTTTCAGCGTGTCCGCGTCCTCCGGATTTCCGTAGAGAGCCGGAAGGCCGGGAATGTCATATTTTCCCGGAACAATCTCATAGGACTGGTACCGCAGATCCACTGCGTCGGACCCGTCAGGATTGCGGACGCTGACGCTGGAAATCCGGTAATCGCCCACACCGCTGCTGGAATACTCCTGGGGCAGGGTGTCCAGGGAATAATCTCTTTTGTTTCCCGCCTCGTAGATATTTCCGGAAAATCCGCTGTCCCGCAGATCCACCAGATAACTCATATCCTCCTCCCCTACGGCCGCGCCGTAATAGGTGTGAATCAGGACTCCGTAGGTGTCCACTTTCATCTGATACGTTGTATTCTCTGTAGAAAGGGTGAAGGTTTTGTTTTCCTCGCTGTAATAGATTGCCATTTAGTGATCCTCCTTCTGTTTTCTTAACTTTTCATCCCACAGGGGCCGTTCCTTTTTCAGGGATACAATCTTCCCTTCCCGGTCCAGGAAGCAGTGACTGCTCTGGCCCACACACCGGAGCACACCGGAAGCCGCATCCGTCACCTGATACTCCAGCATCAGGCGGATACCGTTATATTTCACAATACGCATCCCGATCTTTACAGTCTCCCCGTAGCGGGTCATACTTCTGTATTCGGCCTGTACCGTCAGAACCGGGCTGGAAATTCCTTCTTCCTCCATCCGGGCGTATCCCATATCCAGCTGTTCCAGATAGGCAGTTCTCGCCTCCTCAAACCAACGGATATAGTTGGAGTGATGTACACATCCCATCTGATCCGTTTCATAATACTGTACCTTATGCTCGTATCCGTTCAGTTCCATCCGCTATTCCTTCTTTCTGCGATGATCTGCATCTTTTCTTCAGCTCCTGCCAGATTTTTCCCACCGGCAGCCCAACCACATTATTGTAGTCTCCTTCTATCTTCTCCACAAACCGGGCGCATAACCCCTGAATTCCATAGGCGCCCGCCTTATCCATCGGTTCTCCTGTGCCCACATACCAGCGGATCTCCGCTTCAGTCATGGGATACATATGCACTCGGGTTTCCTCCGCGAAAGTGACCTGCCACGTTTCCTTCAGCCCTCTTCGTATCAGCGTCACTCCCGTAAAAACGCTGTGCGCATTTCCCTGAAGCATGGAGAGCATCCGGACGGCATCATCGGTATCAACGGGTTTCCCCAGGATCTGCCCCTGGTAGGAAACCACCGTATCCGCCCCGATCACCAGAATTCCTTCCCGGCCATTTTCCGCTTCCACGGTATCTTTCTCCCACTGTTCCCTCATTATCCTGTCTCGCAGCACGCTTCCGGCCACATCCTCCGCCTTCTGCCTGGAAAGTTCCTGTACCACCAGCTTCGGATCCGTCTCGGTGATCACTTCCTCCACCGTGCTGGGAATCACCTGATAATCCAGGCCGATCTGAGTCAGCAACTCCCGTCTGCGGGGGGACTGAGACGCCAGAATGATTTTATCCATAGAAAATTCCTCCCCTGTTTATCGCACATCTCGCGGCATTGCCGCCTGATGACCGTTGCCCGTCGAATGCCCGCTCGTGCAGGCACGGCGGCCGGTCTACGCTCCGCTTCGGTCGGTGCTAAACGCGTGCCACTGGCACGCAGCACCCTCCGGGCTTATCGCACAAAAAGGCTGCGGCTATGAATGCCGCAGCCGGTTGTTCAGATGGTAAGCAGAACTGTAAGCCGGGTTATGTCGTGAATGATCATCTATCTAGACCTGCCGTCGCCGGCAGGCTCAAGCGACCCACCTAAAAGCGTGACGGGCAGCCACATTGCTTTTTTCTCGGTCTTGCTTCGGATGGGGTTTACATGTGCCCCTCCCGTTACCGGGAGGGCGGTAGTCTCTTACACTGCCCTTCCACCCTTACCGGCCGAAGCCGGCGGTATATTTCTGTTGCACTGGCCTTGGAGTCACCTCCACCGGACGTTATCCGGCATCCTGCCCTGTGAAGCCCGGACTTTCCTCACCTGACACCTTTCGGCACTGTCAGCCGCGATCATTTATTCTACTTACCGGAACATTCTATCACAGAAGACTTGCAACGTCAAACCTTTCTTACCGGTTTGCTCCGGCTTCGCTTCCGTCCGATTCAAAACAAAATATCCAGCAGATAAAAAGGATTTTCCTTCAGATATTCTCTATGAGAACTGTTCTTACAAATCTCCTGTATTTCTTCACTCCATTTCAATGCCTGGCTGACCGCTGTTTCCAGTTCGCTCTCTGCCACATAAGCAGACAGACGCCCTTTTCCTTGATACTTTCCTTCCATCGATATTCCCAGAAAATCCAGCGCCAGCTTCCGGTCATACTGCCCGGTCGCTCCCAGAAGTCCTACCGCATCCGCAGTCACCTCATCAGCCACCGGGCTGATTTTTCCCGGCCATCTGACCCGGCAGACATAATGCGTACATTCATGAAAACGCCGGATAGCAATGGAAATCCTCCTCCATTCCTCTTCTGAATATCCGGCCCTTTTCGCAGGGAAATTGCTGTATGGCCCATCCGATATCACCAGAACCCAGTC
>DVON01000223.1 GCA_018713585.1 Candidatus Pullilachnospira stercoravium
CTATAATATCAATGTAACCATTCAATACGGTGTGAAACGGTTGTAAAATCAGATGCCGGTTTTCCCGGAATGTCTGCTTTTACAACTGTTTTCACATCTGCTGAACATCTTACAATCTTATGAGGGAGGGAAACATATGAAACGAAGATTACGGATTTTTACAGTTTTGGCTCTTCTGCTTACAGCGCTTCTGACTTTATGCGGATGCAGACAGGAGTTTGATGCCAGCAGTTATCTGAAAGCTATTCTGGATAACTCCTATAAACATGATCCCACCGCTTTTCTGGATCAGGAAATCGGCACTGAAGAGCAGGCAGAGGAGCTTTTCCAGCAGGGCATTGACAATAATATGGAAGCAATGACCGCATCTCTGTCCGTTCCCGAAGAGCAGAAAGGAGATTTCCGGACACTGTTTGAGACTATCTACGGCAAAGCTGATTACACGGTAGGGGAAGCGGAAAAACAGGAGGACGATTCCTATGTGGTAACTGTCACCTACCGTCCCATGGAACTTTTCAGCCAGGTGGAGACACAACTTTTGGATGAGGTCAACAATCTGACGGAATCTTATATGGAACAGGCCATGAACGGCGGCGAGGTACCTGATGAGGAAACCCTTACATTGGAAATCCTGCAGCTGTACAAGGATCTGACCAACACTCAGCTGGAAAACCTCACTTACGGAGAAGAGCAGACCTGTCAGATCCGTATCGAACTGAATGACAAGGTTTATACACCGAACACCGACGATCTCATGACCCTTGAGAATGGAATTCTGGGAGTCAGCGTCTGATTGATTGAAGATCATCAAGTTTAAGAGGAGATGTTTATTATGAAAAAGTGGAAAGTCCCTGCGGGGATATCTTTTAATCCGGCCGGATCCAGAAAGCGTGGAATCCTGGCATTGCTTCTGGCAGCGGTTCCTCTGACTGTTTTTGCGGCGGGCTGCAGCAAGAAAGATTTTGACGCCAGCGCCTGTGCTTCCGCCTGCCTGGACAGTATTCTGAAAGGAGACGACACCGCCGCCCGCCAGCTGGCAGAGGATCAGGCGGACGATCAGGCAGAACTTCTGGCTTCGGTACGCAGCCAGCTTCTTTCGGAGAGAGTATCGCTCTCCCTGGGCGACAACGGCGACGGACCGGGAGGCGTACAGCTTTCCCCGGAGCTGGAACAGAATTATACCACACTGTGGGAAGACATTTTCGCAAAAACCGATTACAGTGTTTCTTCCGCAGAAAAGGCCGATGATGATTCTTACCAGGTAACGCTTTCCACAAAGCAGCTGGAGCTGTACGGAACGCTTCAGGAACTTCTCCCGGAAAAGCTTCAGGAGTATTCCGAAGCATCCGGAACAGCGGAGGGGACGGATGACAGCGGTCTTTACGCCTCCACCATGCTGGAGGCCTACCAGGAAGCGCTGGGAAGCGCTTCCTATGGAGAGGAGGCGTCCGCGGAAATTACCCTTTCCAGGACAGAGGATCAGCTGTGGACTATTGATTCAGAAGATATGAATACGCTTCTGGAAAGCCTTCTGGATCTTTCTGTGATGGAGAACGGCCTGTTCAATGTGGATCCGGAAAACGCCCAGACGGAGGCAACGCCAAACACAACGGTGCCGGAGACCACCGGGGATACCGTCTCCGCTGCTGTGGGGGACACCGTTTCCATGGAAAAGGACGGCAGCGTGCTGGCGGAGTTTTCCGTTGACTCGGTGGAGGTCACCGATGCACGCAGCCCCTATGACACCTCAAATCCGGAGAAGGTGGTGGTAATCACCTACACCTACACGAATACCGGGTCGGAGGATCCCCTGCTGTTCGATGAAATGAGTTTTACCGTGACAGATGGCGATACGGTCTGCTCCCCCTATTATCTGGACGATTTGCAGACAGCGGATATCGCCCAGCAGGGTCAGGGGACCGTCACCGCATCCCTCGCCTACGGCGTCAGCTCCGGCTGTACCGGCATCACCATTCATGTGAACAATCCTCAGCTGGACACTCCGGTGGCCATCGAGGCATCTGTATCCTGACCGTAAAAGGCAGGACAGGCACCGGGGATTTTGCCCGGCAGTCATCAAAAAAGAGCCATACAAGTCGTCATTGACTTGTATGACTCTTTTTTTGTCCGGTCAGACCGGGACGTCCGCAATCCGGCCGGAAGCTCTGCATATTTCTGCTCTTATCTGCACTGGAAGGTGCCGCAGCAGGTTTCCTGGCAATGACAGGCGTTGGCTCCTCCAATGCTGATGGAACCGGCCTCACAGCTCTGGTTATTGTTGAAAGAACATTCGCAGGCCTTGCAGCCCACCTGCACATTGGTTTTTCCGCTGCCGGACTCCATGGCGTTGGTTTCTCCCGTTCTCTCCTGGAAGCTGGAGCAGCAGGTTTCATCTACAGTTCTCGCATTTGCTCCGTCCACCTGAATTCCATCCCGGGAGCAGAGCTGCTCCTTGTTGTACACGCATTTTGTGGCTGAACATCTCAATGCTGGCATCACACATACCTCCTGTTTTTACATTCCAGAACCTTCCTTTTGCCGAAAGATTCTGCCCCGTTAGTATGTGCCGGCCGGCAGATTTCTATACGCGCCTGTTACTTCTGATCCGTCTCGATTTTACGGATTTCTTTTGTGCGGATTTCCCTGCTGATGCCGTCAATGAATTCTGCCAGGGGTTTCTGGCCCTCATCACCCAGGTAGCGGCTTCTGACAGAAACCACCCGGTCTTCTTCCTCTTTGGCTCCCACAATCAGCATATAGGGCACTCTTGCCAGGCGGGATTCGCGGATCTTGTAACCGATTTTTTCGGAACGGTTGTCCACACTGGAACGGATGCCGTTCTTCTTCAGCTCATCGTTCACCTGCTGGGCGTAGTCCTGGAACTTCTCAGAGATAGGCAGTACCCGCACCTGTTCCGGACAGAGCCAGGTGGGGAACATGCCGGCATATTTTTCAATCAGCCAGGCCAGCGTTCGCTCATAGCAGCCGATGGAGGTTCTGTGAATGATGTAGGGACGTTTTTTGTCTCCGTTCTCATCGATGTAATACATATCAAACTGCTCGGCCAGCAGGGCATCCCACTGAATGGTGATCATGGTGTCCTCTTTGCCGTACACGTTCTTGGCGTTGATATCCACTTTGGGACCGTAGAAGGCGGCCTCGCCCACATCCTCCACAAAGGGGATTTCCAGTTCCGTCAGCACCCGGCGGATATGCTCCTCCGTCTCATTCCATACTTCCGGCTCTCCGATATATTTCTCCGTATTTTCCGGATCCCATTTGGACAGGTGATACGTCACATCCTCCTGCAGGCCCAGGGTCTCCAGACAATGCTTCGCCAGCGCCAGACAGCCCTTGAACTCCTGCACCATCTGATCCGGTCTTACGATCAGATGCCCCTCGGAAATGGTGAACTGGCGGACTCTGGTCAGGCCGTGCATTTCTCCCGAATCCTCGTTGCGGAACAGAGTGGAAGTTTCGCTGTAGCGCAGCGGCAGCTCCCGGTAGCTGTGCTGTCCCGCTTTGTACACGTAATACTGGAAGGGACAGGTCATGGGACGCAGGGCGAAGACTTCCTTATCTTTGTCCTCATCCCCCAGCACAAACATGCCGTCTTTATAGTGATCCCAGTGACCGGAGATCTTATACAGGTCACTCTTTGCCATCAGCGGCGTTTTTGTCCGGATATAGCCCCACTCGTTATCCTCCAGATCCTCGATCCAGCGCTGCAGTTCCTTGATAACAATGACTCCCTTGGGCATCAGAAGGGGCAGGCCCTGGCCGATCACATCCACTGTGGTGAACAGCTCCATCTCCCGGCCCAGCTTGTTGTGATCCCGCTTCTTGGCTTCCTCCATCTGCTCCAGGTAAGCGTTCAGCTCATCCTTTTTGGCAAAGGCGGTACCATAGATACGGGACAGCATCTTGTTTTTCTCATCGCCTCTCCAGTAAGCCCCGGAGGAAGACGTCAGCTTGAAGGCTTTGATACCCTTTGTGCTCATCAGATGCGGACCGGCGCACAGATCCACAAAATCCCCCTGGCTGTAGAAGGAAATCTCCGCGTCCTCCGGCAGATCCTGAATCAGCTCCACCTTATAAGGCTCGCCCTTTTCTTCCATAAACCGGATAGCCTCCTGGCGGGGAAGGGTGAAACGTTCCAGTTTTTCACCTTTCTTGATGATCTTTTTCATCTCCTTTTCCAGGGCATCCAGATCCTCTCTCGTAAAAGAAGCGTGCTCAAAATCGTAGTAAAATCCCGTCTCAATGGAGGGGCCGATGGCCAGCTTCGCCTCCGGGAACAGATGCTTCACAGCCTCCGCCAGCACATGGGAGGTGGTGTGGCGCAGCGCGGCCAGTCCTTCCTTGTCGTTGGCCGTCAGAATGTTCAGCTGGCAGTCCTCTGAAATCATGGTTCTGAGATCCACCGTTTTTCCATTTACCTGTGCCGCCGTGGCCGCCCGGGCCAGTCCCTCGCTGATGTCCAGCGCCACTTCATAGGCGGAACGGGGGCTGTCATATTCCTTTGTGGATCCGTCTTTTAATGTGATAATCATTTTTCTTCTTCCTCTCCTTCTTCTTTTGTTCCATACGTATTGCCGCAGTTATTCCCCATGCTGATGTTCCTGAAGGGCGACAGCAGAAGTCCTGCCGCCAGACCCGCCAGCAATGCCGCCGCGGTCAGAAGTACCTTTTCCTCAAAACTCCAGTCTTTCGCAAAAAACTCTCTGATCCTGTTCATTTTCCTTCTCCTTTCTTCTACTGGTCAAATATTACCGGCCCAATGGCCGCAGATCCCTCAGAGATTCAAAAAACCTCTGCCCGTCTCCTGCGGCGCGATGCCGCAAGGGACGGACAGAGGCTCCTTCTCTCTGTTCGCGGTTCCACCCTTTTTGTCCGAAACTTCGCCATAGACGGCGGAATATGGACCACTCTTTTGATGGTAACGGAATCACCGGGCCTGATTGGGGCCGCTCGGAGGTGGTCTTCGGATGTTTCCCGCCAAAGCGCTTCCAGCCTGCGGCGCTTCTCTCTGGGACGTTTCACATCGTACTGGTCTCGTCAACGCTGTATTTTATATTGGTGAATTTTATTATAGCATTGATTGCGGTTTTGTCAACGGAGGATTCACCGAAGGAATTGACATTTCCCTCATTTTGTTATTTAATGAGCTTATAATTTGAATCTCAAAATGATTTTAGAGGGAGGTACTTACCTGTGTCTGACTATGTAATCACCACCGATTCCAATTCCGATGTGCCCGCCGCGTTTCTGGCCGCGCATCCGCTGACGATCATCCCCCAGTACTACGCCTTCGGCGACACGGTCTACGGGGATGAACTGAATATGCCGCCGGCTGAATTTTACGAGACCATGCGGAAGGGAGAACTGCCCAAATCCATGGCCAACAATCCCGCTGTGATCCGGGAAAAGTTTACGGCAATCCTGAAGGAGGGAAAGGATATCCTTCACATCGCCTTCTCCAGCGCTCTGAGCGGCAGCTGCAGCAATGTCCAGGTGGCCGCCAACGAGCTGATGGAGGAATTTCCCGGCAGAAAAATTCTGGTGTTTGATTCCCTGAACGCTTCTCTGGGCGAAGGACTGTCCGTGATGCGGGCTGTGGAACTGAAGGATTCCGGCGCCGGTATGCAGACCGTATACGACACCCTTATGGAGGAGCGGGATCACATCAATGTCTCCTTCACCGTAGATGACCTGCACCATCTCCAGCGGGGCGGCCGTGTCTCCAAAACCACAGCAGTGCTGGGAAGCATGATCAACATCAAACCGGTGCTGTCCATCACGGCCACCGGAGAGCTGAAAGCCAACGGCACCGTCCGCGGCAGAAAAAAAGCCCTCAGCTCCCTGGTGAAATCCATGGAAGAGACTCTGGATCGGGAGCATTTCGGCCGGGAATACTATGCGGGCGTGGTACACGCCGACTGTCTGAAGGACGCAGAGTACGTGGCCGGGCTGATGGAAAATCTGGGAATTGCCAAAAAGGTCTGGATCAATGACGTAAGCCCCAGCATCGGAACCCATGCGGGACCCGGCGTGGTGGGCATCATGTTTTACGGGAAAAAGGTGGAAGGCTGACACAAAAGAATCCGGAAAAGCCGCGCAGCGCGGCATCCGGATTCTTTTTCATACCCTGGATTTTGCTATAAGAAATATCAGAAATTAATTACAAGATTATCCATTTCCCCTTTTGACTGGATCCAACTCTCTTAATCATACCTGATTTCTTCATGGACTCCATATAATACTTTACCGTACTATATTTTTCCCCAATAATATCAGCAATTTTTTTCTGTGATAACATAGGATCCGTTTCAATCACTTTCAAGATGCGAGCAGCTACAGAATTGTCAGCAACCTGATTAGCTTGGTTAGCAGCTTGGTTAGTAGCTTGGTTAGTGCTACTAACCAAGCTTTTGAACATAACCATTATATCCTCACGCTTAATCGTATATTCTGGCATAGGATTTCCTGCTTCTTTGCAACTGTCCTTAATTTTCTCAATCCCACGTCCCCATGCTTCGATAAAACCAGCCCGAAAAAAGGTATTCGCAATCAACGGATTATAAGGCCTTGAACGATGCTTTCCCATTAAATCAGCAATTGTCCAATCTTCAGGAAAAATACAGTCATTCGCAATATAAAGCCGATCTGCATATACGCTGATTTGTATAGGGATCAATGCACCATAAAATTTATGTGCAATGGCGTTAAAAACAGCCTCCCTGACTGCGTCTTTCGGGAAAGGATAGGTTTCTACTCTCGTCACTCCTTTATAGGAAATATCCGCTTTCAAATATTTTGTAAAAATAAGATCAACTACTCTGTCTGCCTGTGATATCAGGGAACCATGAATTTCGTCCTGATACCGCAATTCAGAGTCAGATTCAAAATATCCAATCTTAATATAGGCTCCCGGTATCCATTTTTCCGGATTATGATGAAAAAGCAAAACAGCCGCTCTTTTCAATTGACCATTCTCAAGCAGATTCAAACTGTCAAGCAACTGTTCATTTGTGGCGTCTATATCTTTTCTGTCCATTCGTTTGCTCAGGACTGCCTGCTCCCTGAAAATATCAAAACTGTCATTTCTCAAATCCTGTATTTTTATTCCCTGAACCGGTACACTATCCCATGTAATTCCAGTTTTTTGTAACAAAAATTGATTGAGAGCCTGTCCTTTTAACTGTTGCTTTGTGCTGCCACTCCGATAGTGATATTCCCCTTTATAATTGACGGGATAACTATTTGGATTTACAGAGATTTCAATATAATCTTTTCCGTCTTTCGTCAACAAATTCACATCCACAATAATGCCAAGGACATCACGCACTTTATTTGGAATATCCTCCAGCAACTTTTTGCTGTCTTTCACACCGATTATGGTACCATCATCATTTGTTCCTATATAAATTTTTCCACCCTGTGCATTTGCAAAACCACATATCCATTTCAGATACTCGTCTCTCCAAGATTCTTTCCATTCAACATTTTGGCTCTCCGCCACAAATGCACACCTCCTTGAACATTTCCTTCTGCAATGGCTTGCTCTTTCATAAAAGATGACTCTGCGGTTATTCCATTATACTTTATACCGCTGCCATTGACAGCAAAATTCTGTAACGTGGTGTCTGCCTGTTATTCCTGATAATACTGAATAATCCCCTGCGTTCCCTCATCTCCATGGCCTTCCTTCTCCAGCCCCCGGTACATTTCCAGCACCTGGGAGAGAACGGGGAGGGAAAGTCCTGCCTTCTCGGCCTCCGCGAGGGCGATCCCCATATCCTTGATAAAATGTTTGATATAGAAGCCCGGCGCGTAATCCCCGGCGGCCATTTTCGGCCCCAGATTGGACAGCTGCCAGCTGCCGGCGGCTCCCCCGGAAATGGTCTCGAACAGTTTTTCCGCGGGGATTCCCTGCCGCATGGCATAGGCCACGGCCTCGCTCACCCCGGTCACCGTACCGGCGATGGCGATCTGGTTGGCCATCTTCACATGCTGCCCGCTGCCAGCCTTGCCTTCATAGACGGCGCTGCTTCCCATGGCCTCCCACAGGGGGCGGCAGGCCTCAAAATCCTCCGGATCTCCTCCGGCCATGATACTGAGAGTGGCGTTCACCGCCCCTCCTTCTCCGCCGGATACCGGCGCGTCCACCACATGGAAGCCCCTGGCTTTTCCTTCCTGATAAATCTTCACGGAAAGCTGCGGCTCTGTGGTGGTCATATCCACCAGATAAGTTCCCGGATCTGCCCCGGCAAATACGCCGTTCTCTCCGAAATATACTTCCTCCACATCTTTGGGAAATCCCACCATGGTGATCACAGCGTCGCGCCCGGCGGCGCACAGCGCCGGGGTATCGCACCAGATGGCCCCCTCCTCAAGAAGGGGCAGCGCTTTCTCCTTCGTGCGGTTGTACACATACAGTTCAAATCCGTTTTTCATCAGATTCCGGATCATGCCCTTTCCCATGACGCCGGTCCCGATAAATCCAATTTTCTTCATGTCAAACCTCCCCACAGAATCATCTGCTTCCGTCAAAAGCTCTTTTCCAGCTTTTCAATCATCTCATCCACATCATCCCTGCCGATTACCAGCGGCGGTACCATGCGAAGCACATTGCCTCCGGCGGAAATCACCAGCAGCCCGTTTTCAATGGCCCGGCTGATCACCTCACCCACCGGTTTCCCTTCCAGCACTAGCCCCTGCATCAGGCCTTTTCCACGTCTGGCCGCAAGAAAATCATACTTATCCACCAGAGCGTCCAGCTTTTCCTCCAGATACGGGGTAATTTCCCGCACATGCTCCAGAATATGATCCTCCTCAAACAGGTCAAACACCTTGCTGACCGCCGCGCAGGCCAGGGGATTTCCCCCGTAGGTGGTGCCGTGATCTCCGGGTACCAGGGAGGCTGCCGCCGTCTTTTCATTGAGCACAAAAGCTCCCACCGGCACACCGCAGCCCAATGCCTTGGCACAGGTCATCACATCCGGCAGCACACCGTAATCCTGGCAGGCAAACATGGTGCCGGTCCGTCCCATGCCACACTGGATCTCATCCAGGATCAGCAGAATATCCCGCTCATCACACAGCTTCCGAACACCGGCAAGGAACTCCGGGTCTGCTGGATAGATACCGCCCTCTCCCTGCACCGTTTCCATAATCACTGCGCAGGTTTTCTCCGTAAGCTGGGCCTTCACGCTGTCAAGATCATTGAAGCGGGCAAACCGGATCCCGCCGATCAGCGGTTTGAAAGGCTCCTGGTAATGGGTATTTCCGGTAACGGACAGGGCCCCCAGGCTTCTGCCGTGGAAGGAATTTTCCATGGCAATGATCTCATGGTCGGTACTGCCGTCCTTCAGATACGCATACTTTCTGGCCACTTTGATGGCTCCCTCGATAGCCTCGGTGCCGCTGTTGGTGAAAAATACCCGGGACAGGCCCGTGGCTTTCACCAGTTTCTCCGCCGCCTCAGTCATGGGGACATTGTAAAACAGATTGGAAGTGTGAATCACCTTGTCAATCTGATCCTTCAGGGCCTGATTGTATTTCCGGTTGTTGTAGCCCAGGGCGAATACGGCGATTCCGGCGGCAAAATCCAGATATTCCTTTCCATCCACATCATACAGGCGCACGCCGTCGCCTCTCTCCAGCACCACCGGGAAACGGTTGTAGGTGTGAAGAAGCACCTGCTCCGCCCGGTCCATATATCCTTTACTGTACGTCATAATCCTGAATTCCTTCTTTCCTTAAAATTGCGGTGCCGATTCCTTTATCGGTGAAAATCTCCAGCAGCAGACAGTGGGGAATCCTTCCGTCCAGGATATGGACTCTGGACACGCCCTCCTCGATGGCGTCGATGCAGTTCTGCAGCTTGGGAATCATACCTCCGCCCACATTGCCGCCTTCGATCAGTTCCCGGGCTTCCTTCACAAACAATTTGGAGATCAGGCTGTCCGGATCGGAAGGATCCCGGTATACCCCTTCGATATCCGTGAGAAATGCCAGTTTTTCCGCATGGACCGCCTTGGCGATGGCACAGGCCGCATCGTCCGCGTTGATGTTGTAGGTGTGAAACTCGTCATCCAGTCCCACCGGGCAGATGATGGGCAGGAAATCCCGCTCCAGCAGGTCGTAGACTACTTTTGCGTTTACGTCCGTGATCTCACCCACAAAACCGATATCCTCGCCGCCGGCGTATTTCTTCTGCACATGAAGCAGGCCGCCGTCCTTTCCGCTGATTCCCACAGCCCGGACGCCCAGGGATTCCACCAGCGTCACCAGCTCCTTGTTCACCTTGTTCAGCACCATTTCCGCCACTTCCATGGTCTCCGCGTCCGTCACCCGCAGGCCGTTGACAAAACGGGGCTCCATTCCCACCTTGCCGACCCAGCGGCTGATTTCCTTTCCGCCGCCATGGACGATGATGGGCTTAAATCCCACCAGCTTCAGAAGTACCACATCCTGGATGACCCGCCGTTTCAGGCTGTCGTCCACCATGGCGCTTCCGCCGTATTTCA
Organism: Candidatus Pullilachnospira stercoravium; assembly: GCA_018713585.1. Classification (GTDB taxonomy): domain Bacteria; phylum Bacillota; class Clostridia; order Lachnospirales; family Lachnospiraceae; genus Pullilachnospira; species Pullilachnospira stercoravium. Next base: position 10,533 of record DVON01000223.1, read on the forward strand.
CCACAATGATCTTCCTGTTGAACCGCTGAATATAGGGAAGGGCCTCGATGAGTACCTCCGCCTTCTGCAGATATTCTTCCTTTACCATATTTCCTTCTCCTCCTGCTTTTTATGACCGGTAATCCGCGTTGATTTTCACATAATCGTAAGTCAGGTCGCAGCCCCAGGCCGTAGCCTTGGCATCTCCCGCCTTCAAATCAGCCACCGCCGTCACTTCTTTTTCCGAAAGAATCCGGGTGGCTTCCTCCTCGCTGTAGTCCACGGCCACGCCGTTTTCTATGATCTGAAGCTTTCCGGCCGCGCTCTCAAAATACAGGTCTACCCGGTCCGGGTCGAACTGGGCGCCGGAATATCCCATGGCGCACAGAATCCTTCCCCAGTTGGCATCGTGGCCGAAAATGGCCGCCTTGGTCAGATTGGAGGTAATCACGGATTTTGCCAGGGTCACTGCCTGTTCCTTATTTTCCGCGCCCACCACCTTCACCTCAAAAAGGGCGGTAGCGCCTTCCCCGTCCCCGGCAATTTTTTTCGCCAGACAGGTGTTCACATACAGCAGCGCTTCCTTAAAGGTTTCATAATCTTCGCAGTCCTCTGTGATTTCCGGATTTTCGGCCATGCCGTTGGCCAAAAGCAGCACCGTGTCATTGGTGGAGGTGTCGCCGTCCACAGAGACCATGTTGTAGGTATCCTTCACCACATCGCTGAGGGCCTTCTGCAGCATTTCCCGGGAAATGGCCGCGTCCGTGGTGACGAAGCTGAGCATGGTGCACATGTTGGGATGAATCATGCCGGAGCCTTTGCACATGCCTCCGATGGTCACTGTCTGGCCGCCAAGCTCCACCGTCACCGCCACTTCCTTCGGCACGGTGTCCGTGGTCATGATGGCCTGGGCTGCCAGGGCGGAAGCTTCCCGCGCCCCGGAAAGCAGAGGCGCCAGGTTCCGGACGCCTTCCCGGATCTGATCCATGGGAAGCTGCTGCCCGATAACGCCGGTGGAAGCCACCAGCACCTGCGTGGGTGCGATATTCAGCACCTTTGCCGCCTCCTGGGCGGTCATCTGGCAGCACTCCATGCCTTCGCTGCCGGTGCAGGCGTTGGCCACGCCGCTGTTGATCACCACCGCCTGGGCGGAGGGCTGATGGTACACGATTTCCTGATCCCATTTCACCGGAGCCGCCTTCACCAAGTTCGTGGTGAAGGTTCCCGCCGCCATACAGGGGGTGCTGCTGTAAATCATAGCCATATCCTTTTTATTTCCTTTTTTAATTCCGGCCGCCAGTCCCGCCGCCAGAAATCCCTTTGCGGCAGTAACGCCGCCGTCAATTATCTTCATACGATTCGTCCTTTCCTTATACTCTGCCTCAGTTACGGGAACATGGGAACCAGATCCAGTCCCTCGTTTTCCCGGCAGCCGAACAGCAGATTCATATTCTGTACCGCCTGTCCCGCGGCTCCCTTCACCAGATTATCCAGAGCGCCCATCAGAACCACCCGGTTCGTTCTGGGATCCAGCTTGAAGTTCACATCCACATAGTTGCTGCCCTCCACCCATTTGGTCTGGGGGAATACATCTTTTTCCAGTACCCGGACAAAGGTCTCCTTACCATAATATTTGTCGTACACCGCCTTCACTTCCTCGTAGGATACCGGCCTGGTCAGCGAAGCGTAAGCCGTCACCAGGATCCCCCGGTTCATGGGAACCAGATGGGGGGTAAAGCTCAGCCGGATATCCCTGCCGCAGGCGTAGCCCAGCTGCTCCTCAATCTCCGGCGTGTGGCGGTGCGTGCCCACGCCGTAAGCCTTGATATTTTCATTGACCTCGCAGAACAGGTTGTCCGTCTTGGCTCCCCGCCCTGCTCCTGAGGTTCCGGACTTGGCGTCGATAATCAGGGTATCCGGATCAATCAACCCCTCCTTCACCAGCGGATAACAGGTGAGAATACTGCACGTAGTATAGCATCCGGGATTGGCCACCAGCCGGGATCCCCGGATTTTCTCCCGGTTGATCTCACACAGGCCGTAGACTGCCTCCGGCAGAAACTGGGGGGCCTTGTGGGTGATTTTATACCACTCTTCGTAAACCGCCACATCTTTCAGCCGGAAATCGGCGCTCAGATCGATGACTTTACATTTGGAAAGAATCCCTTCATTTACCAGGGAAGCACACAGTCCCTGAGGCGTGGCGGTGAAAATCACATCCACCTGATCCGCCAGGGCCTCCATATTGTCATCCATACATGCCGCGTCCACCAGCTGGAAAAAATTCTGATAAATGGACGCGTACTTCTGCTCAATGTAACTCCGGGATCCAAACCACCGGATTTCCGTATCTTTATGTCCCAGAAGGATTCTGACCAGCTCTGCTCCCGCATAGCCTGTCGCTCCGATTATTCCTGCTCTTATCATAATAACTGCTCCTTTTCCTGATTTCTTTTATTTTACCCTTTCCCTTTTTTAATGTAAAGTGGCATCTTTATCAAATCATTGCATAATTATACATGATTCTAGTATAATATGCAAGTTTTTTTATTTTTTCCCGTTTTCCTCTTGCTTTTTTTTTGAAGTTGCTGTATATTATGCCTTGTGATACCTGGAAACCAGCCAAAGCAGGAGGGTTCACGGATTTCACGGACGCAAAACTTATCGGGCATTTTCTCTGCGCCGCGGAAGGAAAATCCGCGGGCAGCCCGGATGTTTATACATTATTTATGAATAAAATTCCAACAGGAGGACAGGATCATGAAAGAAAAAGTAATCTTAGCCTATTCCGGAGGACTGGACACCACAGCCCTGATTCCCTGGCTGAAAGAAAATTTTGATTATGAGGTTATCTGCTGCTGCGTGGACTGCGGACAGGGCGCGGAGCTGGACGGACTGGACGAGCGTGCAAAGCTCTCCGGCGCTTCCAAATTATATATTGAGAACGTGGTGGACGAGTTCTGCGACGACTATATCATGCCCTGCGTGCAGGCCGGAGCGGTTTACGAGCACAAATATCTGCTGGGAACTTCCATGGCGCGTCCCGTCATCGCCAAAAAGCTGGTGGAAATCGCCCGCAAGGAAGGCGCTTCCGCCATCTGCCACGGCGCTACCGGAAAAGGAAATGACCAGATCCGTTTCGAGCTGGGAATCAAGGCGCTGGCTCCCGATCTGAAGATCATCGCTCCCTGGCGTATGACAGATGTGTGGACCATGCAGTCCCGGGAAGATGAGATTGCTTTCTGCCAGCAACACGGCATCAACCTTCCCTTCGACGCCAGCCACAGCTACAGCCGCGACCGGAACCTGTGGCACATCAGTCATGAGGGACTGGAGCTGGAGGATCCGGCCAATGAGCCCAACTACGACGATCTGCTGGTGCTGGGAGTTACCCCGGAGCAGGCCCCGGACAAACCGGAATATGTGACCATGACCTTTGAGGGCGGCGTTCCCAAAACGCTCAACGGAAAAGCCATGAAGGTTTCCGAGATTATCACTCAACTGAACGCCCTGGGCGGAAAACACGGTATCGGTATCGTGGATATCGTGGAGAACCGTGTGGTAGGCATGAAATCCCGCGGCGTATACGAGACCCCCGGAGGAACCATTCTGATGGAGGCCCACGATCAGCTGGAGGAGCTGGTACTTGACCGGGATACCATGGAGGCGAAAAAGAAACTGGGCAGCCAGTTTGCTCAGGTGGTATACGAAGGAAAATGGTTCACCCCCCTGCGGGAGGCCATCCAGGCTTTCGTGGAGTCCACCCAGAAGTATGTAACCGGAGAAGTGAAGTTCAAACTTTACAAAGGCAATATCATCAAAGCCGGAACCACCTCTCCCTACAGCCTGTACAACGAGTCCCTGGCATCCTTCACCACCGGTGATCTGTACGACCACCACGACGCCAGCGGCTTCATCACCCTCTTCGGCCTTCCGCTGACGGTACGTGCCATGATGATGTCCGAAGTGGAAAAGAACGATAAAAATCAGTAAATCCCACCCGGGGACTGCCGCGGCCATAAGCCGGCAGCCCCCGGTTTTTGTAACAGTGAAACCGGAAGGCTGAACTGTTACGTTTTTTTACCTTTTTCCGAAATAGGATTGTATTTCTTTTGTAACAAATGTATAATACTTTTAGCTGTTTATCAGCCATCATATGGCTTCACCACGAAAAGGGGGTATTATGAAAAAAGTACATAAGCGATTTGCGGCCCTGTTTTTGGCAGCTGTTCTCCTGCTCACCGGTATGATGCCGGCCGCAGCGGATCAGAATACAGCACAGGCGCCGGTCACCTCAGAATCCTCCAAGACGCAGGAGGCTGCCGGCACCGGCACAGACGCGGAAGTTTCCCCGTCTCCGTCGGCCGATCCGCAGACACAGGACGCGTCACAGGATGCAGATTCCTTCACTTCAGCGGATGACAGTTCCGGTCTGACTTCTCAGGACACTGCCGGCACCGGTTCAGATACCGCTTCGGAATCCGGGACCAATCTTCCGAATACCGGTACTCAGGAGGAGGCCTCCTCACCGGATCCCGCTTCCGCGGCTGACGCGGAAACGGAAACTCCGGAAAATACGCTGGAGGCAGAGTTTCTCTACTCTGAGCTTTCCGAGGACGAAACCACACGGGGCGTCATCGTGAAGCTTGCCACCGATCAGCCCCTGGAAGAAGCGGTTCTGACCTGGCAGGATGAAAACGGGACTTCCGAGACAGAAGCCTCGCATCTGGTGGAGAATTACGCGGCATTTTTCCTGCCCGCTTCCGATTCCATCACCTATCTGTCCGTAGCCTCTGTGGCCGCCGGCAGCAGCTTTACCACGGATCTGGCTCCGCTGGAAGAGGGCAATACGCTGGATTATCAGCAGCTGGCCCAGGAGGAAGCAGCCGAAGAGCAGGGTGTGTCCGGGGAAGAAATGGAGACGGCCCTGGAAAATGTCATCACCGTTTCCCCGGATGAGGAAATCACCGAAGAAGAGGTGGCTGCGGCCGTCACCGATACCGCCTCCGTTATGAGCGTCTCTCCCCGGTCCGGAAACACCACCAAGGTGATCGTGCTGGATCCGGGACACGGAAGAGCGGGCTCAGGAACTTACCGGGACTGGGGTGATTTTGTCCTGGACGAGGCCGTGATCAATTTCAAGATTTCCCAGTATACCAAGGAGGCGCTGGAGGAAAACTACAGCAACATCGAAGTATACCTTACCAAAACCACACAGAATGAGAATCCTTCTATCTCCGCGCGGGTGGATTTCGCGGTGGAAAAGGGGGCGGATATTCTGGTCAGCCAGCACGTCAATGCCACAAGCGAAACAGTCACCAGCGCTCACGGCGTAGTGGCCATGGTTCCCAGGGTAGACAGCGATCATCCGTACCATGCGGAAACTGCCCAGGAGGCACAGGAGCTGGCCCGGGATATTCTGGACGAGCTGGTGGATCTGGGATTCAACGACATGGGATTCCAGATGCCGATGTCGCAGACCGGCGACACCTATGAGGATGGATCTCTGGCGGATTATTACGGAATCGTCCGTTACAGCCGGAAAGCCAACATCCCGGGAGTAATTATCGAACATGGATTTGTAAACAACCGGGAAGATGCCCTGAAGCTGAATAACGAGAATATGTTAAAGCAGATTGGTGAAGCTGACGCAAAGGGCATCGCGGCATATCTTGGTCTTTC
>DVON01000224.1 GCA_018713585.1 Candidatus Pullilachnospira stercoravium
TAAAAGTCATCCTTTCTATTCTTGAAAACTAAAGAAAACTTGAAGTTATCTACAGTATATCCTATTCAGAGACAAAAGTAAACAAAAGAGAAAGAGCATTTTCCCCAGTTAAATTCCTGAATTGAAAAACCCCATCAGATATGTTAGAATTGAAAAGAATTTATAAGATCCTTTCCCGATTTTGCCGGGAGAGGAGGAGTGATGAGAAAATCACTTAAAGAACCAGTCAGTATGATGTACCATAGGAATCAATAAAAGAACAAGGGCAAAAAGCCCGTAACTACGGAGGTTTTAAGGAGTATGGAGCAGTATAAGCAGGAATTTATCGAGTTTATGGTGGAGAGCCAGGTACTGAAGTTTGGTGATTTCACCCTGAAAAGCGGAAGAAAATCCCCGTTTTTCATGAATGCCGGAGCGTATGTGACCGGAACGCAGCTGCGCCGGCTGGGGGAGTATTACGCCAAGGCGATCCACGACAATTACGGGCTGGATTTTGATGTGCTGTTCGGGCCTGCCTACAAGGGGATTCCCCTGAGTGTGGCAACGGCCATGGCTATCAGTGAACTGTACGGAAAGGATGTCCGTTACTGTTCTAACCGTAAAGAGGTGAAGGATCATGGAGATACGGGTATTCTTCTGGGAAGTAAGCTGAAGGACGGAGACCGTGTGGTGATCATTGAGGATGTGACCACCTCAGGAAAATCCATCGAGGAGACATTCCCGATTCTGAAGGCTCAGGCGGATGTGAAGATCTGCGGACTGATTGTTTCCCTGAACCGGATGGAGCGGGGCAAAGGGGACAAGAGCGCTCTGGAGGAGATCCAGGAGACCTACGGCTTCCCGGCAAACGCCATCGTCACCATGGAAGAGGTGGTGGAGCGTCTGTATAACCGGGAATGTGCCGGTCAGATCGTGATTGACGACAGCCTGAAAGCATCCATCGACACATATTATCAGCAGTACGGAGTAAAATAAGTTGGGGATCCCTTTATGGCCATACGGCCAAAACTAATGAAAGGAGCAGGTGATATGAGCAGTGGTAATGAGAAGATCTATCAGACAGTTGCCAGTAGTGGAGCGGGGAATCTTACCTTGGGAATTATTGTTCTGGTGACGGGACTGACCACGGGAATTCTTCTGATCATTAACGGAGCCAGACTCCTGAAACAGAAGGGACAGATTACATTTTAGGCTGACGGAGATCGGCAGTTCTGAATGAGTTGCCGCAGATCCGGATGCGCAGCGACGGAAGGTCCGCAGGAAGTGCTTTCTTGCCGGTAAAGGCGGCAGAAGGTTCGGGATGCGTGCCTTCCGTTGTTCATGGCAAGGATTGAGGATAGATTGTGAGAAATGAGACAAAGAAAAAAATCCGCATCATCGGGTGGATTTTGTTTATTATCTATATTCTGCTGCTGATTTACTTTCTGTTTCTGTCGGAGGAGTATGGAAGAAAGGATTTTGCCCAGCGGGATTATCAGTATAATCTGGTGCTGTTTCAGGAGATCCGGAGATTTTGGGTATACCGGGAACGGGTGGGATACCTGGCGGCATTTCTGAATCTGGCGGGAAATGTGATTGGCTTTCTGCCTTTTGGATTCATTCTGCCGGTCATTGGAAAAAGGATGAAAAACGGATTCCTGGTGACTGTCTGCGGCTTCTGCCTCAGCCTTTTTGTGGAAAGTATGCAGCTGATTTTTAAGGTGGGAAGCTTTGATGTGGACGATCTGCTGCTGAATACGCTGGGAACCGTTCTGGGATACCTGGCATTTTCTGTCTGTAACCGGATAAGGAGATGGATTTATGAAAAAAAGGTTTAAATATGCGTTTACCAGAAAGAAGGAGACGGACGGGGGATTTTCCTCCATGATCTTTGCGGGAATTTCTCTGTGTCTCTTTCTTCTGTCCGCGGTGCTGTCCTTTATCTGGCAGGGAAACGCGGGAACCTGGGTGGGAGTTCTGGGACTGATGGCGGCATTGTTTGCCGCAGTGGGCTTCTGGATCGGGATCCGCAGCTTCAAGGAGCGGGACCGCAACTATCGTTTCAGTGCGTTGGGTTCCATGGCCAACGGAGTGTTTTTTGTGGGCTGGCTGGCGCTTTTTCTGATAGGGGTGTGAAAAGATGAACGAGAGACTGAAAAAACAGAAGGAATTTCTTCTGGAAGTGGACAAAATGAAACAGATTTACCGGCAGACCCATATCCGGGGCGGCAGCCGGCAGGAAAACGACGCGGAGCACAGCTGGCATCTGGCGCTGATGGCATTTCTTCTGGAGGAATATGCCAATGAGCCGGTGGATATCACCAGAGTGATGAAGATGGTGCTGATCCACGATCTGGTGGAGGTGGACGCGGGGGATACCTATGCCTACGATACTGCGGGAAATGCCACCAAAAGGCAGAGGGAAGAAGCCGCGGCGGACCGGATTTTCGGTATTCTTCCGGAGGATCAGGGAAAGATGCTCCGGCAGCTCTGGGAGGAATTTGAGGCCTATGAGACGCCGGAGGCCCGGTTTGCCCATGTGATGGACAACTTTCAGCCAATGACGCTGAACGATGACAATGGCGGCGGTGACTGGAAGCGGCATCAGGTGAAGAAGTCTCAGATTCTGAAGCGGAATGAGAAGACATCCTCCGGCTCCCGGGAAATCTGGAGCTGTATGGAAGAGATGATTCAGGAGAACATAGAAAAAGGCAATATCATTGACGAGTGAGTATTGGAGCAGGGAATGGGAATGGATGAATTGTTAAAGGAACGGCTGGAACTGGCCTGCGGCCGGGTGGAGGAAGTGGCCCGGGAACACAGCGCGGCGGAGCCTTTTGGGGAATACTTCCGGCAGATGGCCGGATTTCTTCTGGAGATGATCACTCTCAGGGAGGAACTGCAGAGAAAAACGGAGGAAAACGGCAGAACACTTGAAGAACTGCGGGAGCGGAATCACAGGCTGTATCAGGATATTCTGCCGGAGCATTATGCTTTCTCCTGGGGAAATCCTGCTTACGCGGCGGCAAAGCTGGGCCGGGACATGGGACAGCTGCTGAGCTTTCTGTATACGGAGCTTCGCGGCATGATTGTCTTCGCCTATGAGGGCCGGGACTGGGATTTTCTGGTATGCCTGGAGCTGTTTCTGCAGATATATGGTGAGTTTGAGGACGGCACGGTTCCGGAAAGGGAGCAGGTGCGCCAGGTTCTTTACTGGTATGTCAACGATTACTGTGCCGATATGGCAGAATACCGGATCCGGGAGCAGCTGGATCCCCGGCTGGATTTTGCGGCGCGGATCATCATGGATGAGGATCTGACGGATCTTCGGTATCTGTACCGGTTCGGCGAGTATGTGACGGAGGATGAGGAGCGGACGGCCGCGTTTCTTAATACCCTTTCCGAAGAAGAGATCCGCAGCATGGCCTCCACCTACACGGAGGGCTATCGGATCGGCTTTCAGGTGACCGGGAAGGATATCAGCAAAAAGAAGACGGTGAATATCCGTTACTGTCTGGGATTTGAGCGGATGATCCGGGAGGCGGTGCGGCAGTTTGCGGCCATGGGGCTGAAACCGGTGATTTACCGGTCTGCGGTTCACGCGGTGAACCGGCGGCAGCATCTTCGGATCGGTTATTACGGGGCGATTCCCAATCAGCAGTTCGAATACGATCACAGAAATGACGCGGGACTGTTTCTGGATGAGGATTTTGTAGGAAGAAAGCTTCGCTGCATCCGGAACAGTTACGAGAAAATGAAGGAGCTGGCCGCGGATCACGGCGGACCGGCGGTGGTGGAGATCTTCGGGGAGACGCCCTTTGCGCCGGCTTCCTGCGAAGATGCCATCGCGCTGGACGAAAAACAGCAGAAGCTGCAGGTACACCTGAACAATGAGACAGGGCAGATCACCAACCGGTATATCCGGGGAGAGGAGCGCAGCTTCACCATCATTGCCTACCCCACGCCCCAGATCGGGGAACAGTTTGAGGATATTTTCCGGGAGACGGTGAAAATCAATACCCTGGACTACAACCTTTATCAGCGGATTCAGCAACGGATCATCGACGCGCTGGATCAGGGGGTGAAGGTGCAGATCCGGGGCAGGGGAGAGAACCGGACGGATATGACGGTGATGCTCCATACCCTGACAGATCCTGCCCGTCAGACGAATTTTGAAAACTGTGTTGCGGATGTGAATATTCCCGTGGGAGAGGTGTTCACTTCGCCGCAGCTTGCGGGTACCTGCGGAACGCTGCATGTGACCGGCGTATTTCTGGAAGGTCTCCATTACCGGGATCTGTGGATGAATTTTGAAGAGGGAAAAATCACCGGCTACGGTTGCGGAAATTTTGAGGATCCCAGGGATGGAAGGGCGTATATTCTGGAAAATATTCTGGCCCATCATCCCACGCTGCCCCTGGGCGAGTTTGCCATCGGAACCAACACCACTGCTTACCGGATGGCGAAGACTTACGGCATTGGGGACCGGCTGCCCATTCTCATTGCCGAGAAAATGGGCCCCCATTTCGCGGTGGGCGATACCTGCTACAGCTGGGCAGAGGATACGGCGGTGTTCAACCCGGACGGGAAGGAGATCATTGCCAGAGATAACGAGATTTCACTGAACAGAAAGGAAGATCCGGCGAAGGCGTATTTCGGCTGTCATACGGATATCACCATTCCCTATGAGGAACTGGCGTATATCCGGGCGGTGCGAAAGGACGGATCGGAGATTTCCATCATCGAGAACGGCCGGTTTGTGCTTCCGGGCACAGAGGAGCTGAACAGGCCGCTGGAGGACTAGCACATGAAGAAAATCGGGGAAATCATGCGGACCATGGGCAGAGCCCTTCATCTGGAACTGACGGAGCACAGAAGCACCTTTCTGGTGTATTCGGTGCTGCGGATTGCGGTGATCGTGACCATGGTTCTGCAGTTCCTTAACCGAAATTACGAAAATGTATTTCTTTGCCTTCTGACCCTGCTTTTGCTGGTATTGCCGGGATTTCTTCAGATGACGTTCCGGATTGAGCTGCCTAAGGTGTTGGAAATTATTATTCTTGTGTTCATTTTTTCGGCGGAGATCTTAGGTGAGATCAATGAATTTTATCTGAAGTTTCCTTACTGGGATACAGTGCTGCATACCATGAACGGTTTTTTGGCGGCAGCCATCGGTTTTTCCCTGGTGGATCTGCTGAACCGGAACAAAAAGGTGGGGATGAGCCTTTCTCCTGTGTTTGTGGCTATCGTCTCTCTGTGTTTTTCCATGACCATCGGAGTCTTGTGGGAATTCTTTGAATTTGGAATGGATCAGCTGGCGGGATTTGATATGCAGAAGGACACGGTGATCCAAACGATCCGCTCTGTGGCGCTTAATACCGAGGGCCATAATGTGACCGTGAACATCAGCGGTATTACAGAGACAGCGGTGAACGGGCAGGTGCTTCCCATAGACGGTTATCTGGATGTGGGGCTGTTTGATACCATGGAGGATCTGCTGGTGAATTTTATCGGGGCTGTGGTATTTTCCGTGATTGGTTATTTTTACATAAAGAACCGGGGAAAAGGCGGTCTGATCCGGCAGCTGGTTCCCACCCGTAAGACAGGCAGCCAGGATTATATCCGGCAGGCTATTGAGGAAGAAAGGGCGGAGAAGGCGGAAATTCAGGGAAAAGAGAATGAGAAAAAGAAACAGAAACCCAGGCCTGACGCAGCTATGCGCCAGAAGGAGAAAAAAAGAAAATAGAGGGCCTGGCATACAAGCCGGACAGAAAGTAGGGCTTTGGAATGAACATCGGACAGGTAGTTCATTCCTGGCCCTGTTTTTTTATTTGGACTTTTGGTGGAAACGCTGGATTCAGGAAAACGAGGGAAAT
>DVON01000225.1 GCA_018713585.1 Candidatus Pullilachnospira stercoravium
AAATCAGCAAGATCCTTTCCGGCGAGACGGAGGATCAGGTGGAAATTTTCTTCACCGAAAATCATATTGTCTTTGAGTTCGACGAGACTGTGGTGGTTTCCCGACTGATCGAGGGAGAATATTTCCGCATCGACCAGATGCTCTCCAGCGATTATGAGACAAAAGTACAGATTAACAAAAAAGAATTTCTCAATTGTATCGACAGAGCCACGCTTTTTGTAAAAGAGGGTGACAAAAAACCCATCATTATCAATATTCAGGACGGCGGCATGGAGCTGAGCATCCATTCTCAGATCGGTTCCATGAAGGAAGACATTGATATCGCCAAAGAGGGAAAGGATATCATGATCGGGTTCAATCCCAGATTTCTCATCGACGCGCTGCGGGTCATCGATGATGAGGAAATCTCCATTTACCTGGTGAATCCCAAGGCACCCTGCTTTATCAAGGATGAACAGGAGTCCTACATCTACCTGATTCTTCCGGTGAACTTCAGTGTGGCCCGCTAAAAATTTCTGAAGTATCTGTCAGGAGGACAAAATGGAAATTATTAAATTAAAAGATGAATATATCAAACTGGGTCAGGCGCTGAAAGCGGCCAGTCTGGTGGAGGACGGCGTAGAAGCCAAGCTGGCCATTCAGGACGGCCTGGTGAAAGTGAACGGAGAGGTGGACACCCGCAGGGGTAGAAAACTGTATCCGGGCGACCTGGTAACCTTTGAGGGCAATGAAATTAAAATTGACAGATAATTGCAGGAAGTGATTACAGACTTTCAATTATCATACAATAGAAAGCAGACTTTCTATTGTTATAAATAAAGACGGTATGGTGACAGATGTATATCGAATCGATTGAATTGAAAAATTACAGAAATTATGAATATTTATACATAGAGCTGGATCCCGCCACCAATATCCTTTACGGGGACAACGCCCAGGGGAAGACGAATATTCTGGAGGCCGCGTATCTGTGCGGTACCACCAAGTCTCACCGGGGAAGCAGGGACCGGGAGATCATCCGGTTTGACCAGGAGGAATCCCATATCCGCATGATGGTGCGACGGGACGGGATTTCCAGGAAAATCGATGTACATCTGAAAAAGAACAAATCCAAGGGGATCGCGGTGGACGGTATTCCCATAAAGAAAGCCTCCGAGCTTTTCGGGATTGTCAACCTGGTGTTTTTCTCCCCGGAGGATCTGAACATCATCAAAAACGGACCCGGAGAGAGGCGCCGGTTTCTGGATATGGAGCTTTGCCAGCTGGACAAAATCTATCTCCAGGATCTGGCCGGGTACAACCAGGTGCTGAATCAGAGGAACAAACTTCTGAAGGATATTTCCTTTTCCCCCAGACTGGCGGATACCCTGGATGTGTGGGATATGCAGCTGGTTCACTACGGGAAAAAAATCATCGGAGCCAGAAAGCGTTTTATCGGCGAGCTCAACGGCATGATCCGTGATCTTCACGCCAGCCTGACGGGAGGACGTGAGAGCATTTATCTGAATTATGAACCGAATGTGGAGGAAGAACTTCTGGAAGAGCGGCTGGCCGCCTCCAGGGACCGGGATCTGAAGTTTAAACAGTCTTCGGTGGGGCCCCACCGGGATGATTTCTGCGTGCAGGTCAACGACATTGATATCCGGAAATTCGGTTCCCAGGGGCAGCAGAGGACGGCGGCCCTGTCGCTGAAGCTGTCGGAGCTGGCTCTGGTGAAAAAAAGAATCGGGGAAAATCCGGTGCTTCTTCTGGACGATGTGCTTTCGGAACTGGACAGCAGCCGGCAGAATTATCTCCTGCAGAGTATTCACCAGATTCAGACATTGATTACCTGTACCGGTCTGGATGAATTTGTCAGCAACAGGTTTGAAATAAATAAAATTTTCCGGGTTATCGACGGAAATGTATTCAAAAACAACGATGAAAAGTAACGCTTCGCGGACTTTTTATTGTCATGAATTAGGAGGAGCAGAATGAGTACAGAATACGGAGCAGATCAGATCCAGATCCTGGAGGGATTGGAAGCGGTGAGAAAACGGCCGGGAATGTATATCGGCAGCACTTCTTCCCGCGGTCTTCATCATCTGGTGTATGAAATCGTGGACAATTCGGTGGACGAAGCGCTGGCTGGATTTTGCGACCATATTGATGTGACCATCAACGCCGATAATTCGGTAACCGTAATCGATAATGGCCGGGGAATTCCTGTTGGAATCAATCACAAGGCGGGGATTCCCGCCGTGGAAGTGGTATTTACGGTACTCCACGCCGGAGGAAAATTCGGCGGCGGGGGATATAAGGTATCCGGCGGTCTCCACGGAGTGGGCGCTTCCGTGGTAAACGCCCTTTCCGAGTGGCTGGAGGTTACCATTTACCATGAGGGTAAGATGTACCGGCAGCGGTATGAGAGAGGAAAGACCATTTACAAGCTGAAGGTGGTGGGCGACTGCGAGCCGGACAGAACGGGTACCATGGTCACCTTCCTTCCCGACAAGGAGATTTTTGAAGAGACCATTTTCGATTACGATATTCTGAAACAGCGTTTCCGGGAGATGGCGTTCCTCACCAGGGGACTGAAGATTTCCCTTCACGACCTGCGGCCGGAGAAACCGGTGGACAGAGAATTTCACTATGAAGGCGGAATCAAGGAATTTGTCACCTACCTGAACAGGAGCAAGACGGCCCTGTATCCGGAAATCATCTACTGTGAAGGAGAAAAGGACGGCGTGGCGGTGGAAGTGGCCATGCAGCACAACGACTCCTACACGGAGAATACGTATGGATTTGTAAACAATATCACCACGCCGGAGGGCGGAACCCATGTGATGGGCTTCCGCAATGCCCTGACGAAAACCTTCAACGACTACGCGAAAAAGAACAAGCTGCTGAAGGATACGGAGAAGCTGGCCGGCGAGGATATCCGGGAGGGTCTGACCGCCATCATCAGCGTCAAGATCGAGGAGCCCCAGTTTGAGGGACAGACCAAGCAGAAGCTGGGCAACAGCGAGGCCAGAAGCGCGGTGGACAGCGTGGTCAGCAGCCAGCTGGAGATTTTCCTGGAGCAGAATCCCACCGTGGCCAAGATCGTGGTGGAGAAATCGGTGCTGGCTCAGAGGGCCAGGGACGCGGCCAGAAAGGCCAGGGATCTCACCAGAAGAAAATCGGCGCTGGAGGGAATGTCTCTGCCCGGAAAGCTGGCGGACTGCACGGACAAGGATCCGAAAAACTGTGAGATCTACATCGTAGAGGGAGATTCCGCCGGCGGATCCGCCAAGACGGCCAGAAGCCGGGCCACCCAGGCGATTCTGCCCTTGCGTGGAAAGATTCTGAATGTGGAGAAGGCCAGACTGGACAAGATTTACGGAAACGCGGAGATCAAGGCCATGATCACGGCTTTCGGAACAGGTATTCACGATGATTTCGATATCACCAAGCTGAGATACCACAAGATCATCATCATGACGGATGCCGATGTGGACGGTGCCCATATCGCAACCCTGATGCTCACCTTCCTGTACCGGTTCATGCCGGAGCTGATCCGTCAGGGATATGTGTATCTGGCGCAGCCGCCTCTTTATAAGATCGAGAAAAACAAGAAGGTATGGTACGCCTATTCGGATGCGGAGCTGAACCGGATTCTCACGGAGATCGGCCGGGACGGCAACAATAAGATTCAGCGTTACAAAGGACTGGGAGAGATGGATGCGGATCAGCTGTGGGAGACCACCATGGATCCGGCCCGCCGGGTGCTTCTGCGGGTGACCATGGACGAGGAGGCTTCCTCGGAGCTGGATCTGACCTTCACCACCCTGATGGGAGACAAGGTGGAGCCCAGAAGAGAATTTATCGAGGAAAATGCCCTGAACGTGAAAAACCTGGATATCTGATGTTATCCGGAACAGAAAAAATCCGGGAGTAATTCCGGATATGGGAGGTAGAGATGGAAGACAATATTTTTGATAAAGTCCATGACGTGGATCTGAAGAAAACCATGGAGGAATCGTATATCGATTACGCCATGAGCGTTATCGCGTCCCGGGCCCTTCCCGATGTGCGGGATGGTCTGAAACCGGTGCAGCGGCGTGTTCTCTTTTCCATGATCGAGCTGAACAACGGTCCGGATAAGCCTCACAGAAAATGTGCCCGTATCGTTGGTGATACCATGGGTAAATACCACCCCCACGGCGACAGCTCCATCTACGGAGCGCTGGTAAATCTGGCCCAGGAGTGGTCCACCCGTTATCCGCTGGTGGACGGCCACGGCAATTTCGGTTCCGTGGACGGCGACGGCGCGGCGGCCATGAGGTACACGGAGGCCCGGCTCAGCAAAATCTCCATGGAGATGCTGGCGGACATCAACAAGAACACGGTGGACTTTTCCCCGAACTTTGACGAGACGGAGAAGGAGCCGGAGGTGCTTCCGGCCAGATTCCCCAATCTGCTGGTGAACGGAACCTCCGGAATCGCCGTAGGTATGGCCACCAACATTCCCCCGCACAACCTGCGGGAGGTGATCCAGGCGGTGGTAAAAATCATAGACAATATCGTTGAGGAAAACCGGGAGACGGAGATGGATGAAATCCTGAAAATCGTCAAGGGGCCGGATTTCCCCACAGGAGCCACCATTTTGGGCACCAGAGGCATCGAGGAGGCTTACCGCACCGGAAGAGGAAAGATCCGGGTGCGGGCGGTGAGCAATATCGAGACCCTTCCCAACGGAAAGAGCCGGATCACGGTGACGGAGCTGCCGTACATGGTCAACAAGGCCCGTCTGATTGAGAAAATCGCCGATCTGGTGAAGGAAAAGAAGATTGACGGCATCACGGATCTGGCCGACCACTCCAGCCGGGAAGGTATGTGCATCTGCATCGACCTGAGAAGAGACGTGAATGCCAATGTGATTCTGAATCAGCTGTACAAACATACGCAGCTGCAGGATACCTTCGGCGTGATCATGCTGGCGCTGGTGAACAATCAGCCCAAGGTCATGAACCTGATGGAGATCCTGAAATATTATCTGGCTCACCAGGAGGATGTGGTGACCAGAAGAACCCGGTACGATCTGAACAAGGCCCAGGAGCGGGCTCATATCCTGGAAGGATTGCTGAAGGCCCTGGATAACATCGACGAGGTGATCCGCATTATCCGGGGATCCGAGAATACCCAGGTGGCCAAGCAGCGCTTAATGGAGCGTTTTGAGCTCACCGACGCTCAGGCCCAGGCCATCGTGGACATGCGTCTGCGTACACTGACAGGTCTGGAACGGGAGAAGCTGGAGGGCGAATATAAGGAACTGATGGAGCGGATCCGCAAACTGCAGGCAATTCTGGCAGACCGGAATATGCTGCTTCGGGTAATCCGTCAGGAAATTCTGGAGATTGCCGAAAAATACGGCGATGACAGAAGAACCTCCATCGGGTTCGATGAATTTGATATTTCCATGGAGGACATGATCCCCAACGAAAATACGGTGATCACCATGACCAATCTGGGATATATCAAACGGATGACCGTGGACAATTTCCGCAGCCAGAACCGGGGCGGCAAAGGCATCAAGGGCATGCAGACCATTGAGGATGATTACATCGAGGAGCTTCTGATGACCACCACCCACCATTTCCTGATGTTCTTCACCAACATGGGAAAGGTATACCGCCTGAAAGCCTACGAGATTCCGGAGGCGGGAAGGACGGCAAGAGGCACCGCCATCATCAATCTGCTGCAGCTGCAGCCGGGAGAGAAGATCACGGCGGTGATCCCCATCAATGAATACCGGAAAGGGGAGTATCTCTTCATGGCCACCAAGAAGGGCCTGGTGAAGAAGACCCCCATCACCGATTACGAGAATGTGAGAAAGACCGGTCTGGCAGCCATTTCCCTGAGGGATGAGGATGAGCTGATTGAGGTGAAATTCACCGATAACCGGAAGGATATTATCCTTGTGACCAAATTCGGCCAGTGTATCCGTTTCCATGAAACCGACGTGAGAACCACAGGAAGGGTTTCCATGGGAGTAAGAGGCATCAATCTGGGTGATGACGACGAGGTGATCGGCATGCAGCTGAACACCCAGGGCGATTACCTGCTGATCGTTTCGGAGAAAGGACTGGGTAAACGGACTTCCGTGGGCGAATTTACCGTTCAGAACCGGGGCGGCAAAGGCGTAAAATGCTACAAGATCACGGAGAAAACCGGAAATGTGGTGGGCGTGAAGGCAGTCAATGACGACAATGAGATCATGCTGATCACCACGGAGGGAATCGTCATCCGGATTTCCTGCTCGGATATTTCCATTCTGGGAAGAATCACCTCCGGCGTCAAACTGATGGATCTGGATGAAAATATTTCCGTGGCCAGCATTGCCAAGGTGAGAGAAAAGACGGAGAACACTGAAGAAGAGAGCGAAGAAGAAAAAGAACAGTAAACCGGCGAAGGTTCTGTTGTCATGAAGTATGCGGAAAACAGGCAGCATTAAGGCTGACGGCCGGTGCTGCCTGTTTTCGCGATAAAAAGCAGTCTGCCGGCCGCAGGCAAAAAATGCGGCTGTCCGGCAGGAAAAGGAGAGATACCCATGGGAGAAATCAGGACGATTCCCGTCAGCCAGGTGACGGAATCCATTAAGGAGATGTGCATACAGGCAAATTATTTTCTGTCGGAGGATATGGAGGCGTGTTTTCAGAGCGCCGTGGAAAGGGAAATCTCTGAACTGGGATGCAGAGTGCTCCGGCAGCTTCAGGAGAATCTGAAAATCGCCGGGGAGGATCAGATCCCCATCTGTCAGGATACGGGAATGGCAGTGGTGTTTCTGGAAGTGGGACAGGATGTACACTTTGTGGACGGAGATCTGGAGACCGCAGTGAACGAGGGCATCCGTCAGGGCTATCAGGAGGGATACCTGAGAAAATCCGTGGTGAAGGATCCGCTGATCCGGGAGAATACCAGGGATAACACTCCGGGGATTCTCCATTGTTCCATTGTTCCCGGAAACCAGGTGAAAATTACGGTGGCGCCGAAAGGGTTCGGAAGTGAAAATATGAGCCGGATTTTCATGCTGAAACCGGCGGAAGGGATAGAAGGCGTAAAAGAGGCGGTGCTTACCGCCGTGAGAGAGGCAGGCCCCAATGCCTGCCCGCCCATGGTGGTGGGAGTAGGCATCGGCGGCACCTTTGAAAAATGCGCGCTTCTGGCCAAACAGGCGCTGACCAGGGATGTGACGGAACACTCTCCCGTTCCCTATGTGAGAGATCTGGAGGAGGAGCTGCTGGAAAAGATCAATGCCTCCGGCATCGGTCCCGGCGGTCTCGGCGGAAAAATCACTGCCCTGGCGGTGAATATCAACACCTATCCCACCCATATCGCGGGCCTTCCCGTGGCGGTCAATATCTGCTGCCATGTGAACCGCCATGCGGTGCGGGTTCTTTAAGAATCCGCAAAGAAAAGAATGGAACAGTTCAGGAGGTTGAAGATGGAAAAAAAGATTCACGCGCCTCTCGTCAGTGAGGAGATCAAAGAGCTGCGGGCCGGAGACTACGTTTATATCACGGGAACCTTTTACACTGCCAGAGATGCCGCCCACAAGCGGATGGAAGAAGCCTTAAACCAGGGGAATCCCCTTCCGCTGAATCTGAAGGATAATGTCATTTACTATATGGGACCTTCGCCGGCCCGGCAGGGGCGTCCCATTGGTTCCGCGGGACCCACCACAGCCAGCCGTATGGATAAGTATACCCCCCGGCTGCTGGATCTGGGACTGAAAGGAATGATCGGAAAAGGAAAACGGACACCGGAAGTGGCGGAGGCCATTGTGAGAAATCAGGCAGTGTATTTTGCCGCTGTGGGCGGCGCCGGCGCGCTGCTTTCCAAGTGTATCGTGGAATCCCAGGTGATTGCCTATGAGGATCTGGGAACGGAAGCGATAAGAAAACTTACGGTAAAAGATTTTCCGGCGGTGGTGGTCATCGATTCCCTGGGAAATAATCTGTACGAACAGGTCATGGAGCAAAGAGGAACAAAAGAATGAAGAGAATATTGCTGATGGTATTCAGAAATCTCCTTCTGGTGCCGTATGCGTGGATCCGGCTGTGTTATGTGGCGGCCCATGCGGAAAAATACACAAAAGAAGAACGGTATCGGCTTCTTCAGTATATCGACAGACATGCCAACCGTGGGGGGAGAATTCTCATTGATGTGCATGGAGCAGAAAATATTCCTGAAAAAGACGGATTTATCTTTTTTCCCAATCATCAGGGACTGTATGATGTTCTGGCGATCGTTGAAGCCTGTCCGCGGCCGTTTTCCGTGGTAATGAAGAAAGAAGTCGCCAATATTCCGTTCCTGAAGCAGGTTTTCGCCTGTATGGGTGCTCAGGCTTTGGACCGGGCCGATGTGCGCCAGGGCCTCAAGGTGATTGCCCAGGTGGCGGAAGAAGTGAAAAGCGGGAATAATTATCTGATTTTCGCGGAGGGAACCAGAAGCAAAATGCAGAACCGCCTTCTGGATTTTAAGGGAGGAAGCTTCAAAAGCGCGGTAAAGGCAAAATGCCCCATCGTTCCCATTGCGCTGATTGATTCCTATAAAGCCTTTGATACCAATTCCATAAAGAAACTGACGGTACAGGTTCATTTTCTGAAACCCATTCCCTATGAAGAATATCAGGGAATGAAGACCGTGGAAATTGCGGAAATGGTAAAGACAAGAATCGAGGCTGCTATCGCGGAAAATGAACGGGTCTCCTGAAATATGTCAGAGCTTCTATATATAGTGATAAAGACGAATGGAAAAACTATATATAGAAGCAAATTTCGTGAAGTTCAAAAAAATGAAAAATAGCAAAAAAATCGTTGACAAATACAGACTCGTTTAGTATAATAAATTTTGCTCATGAGTTCACTGTGTGAATTCGTGTGAGGAGAAGTACTCAAGTGGCTGAAGAGGCGCCCCTGCTAAGGGTGTAGACGGTTCACGCCGTGCGAGGGTTCAAATCCCTCCTTCTCCGTTCGGTTGATTAAAAAAAACCGAAAAAAGTTATTGACAGACATGGAAAGATATGGTAATCTAATATGGCTGTCGCAAAAAGAACAAAAACAACTGATAAAAAAGTTGAAAAAAGTTCTTGACAAGTTCAAAATGATGTGATAAAATATCGGAGCTGTCAAAAAAAAGACAGAGAACCATGATAACTGAACAGTGAAACACATTCCTCGAAAGTTCTTTAAACATTTTAAACGAACGATCGAAAGATCCTTAAAACAGTAAAAAGGGATAGATTAGCCAAGTGTTAATCTTGAACGGACAAACGCTGTAAAAACATTTTTTTAGAGAGTTTGATCCTGG
>DVON01000226.1 GCA_018713585.1 Candidatus Pullilachnospira stercoravium
TTGGCATGCGGGGTTACCGATCTCCGTAAGAGCTACACTGGTCTGGCCGCAATCGTTAAACTAAAATTCCATCTCGATCCGTATTCCCGCTGTATGTTCGCATTCTGCAATCGCAGACGCACATTGATCAAAATCCTCCAGTGGGACGGATCCGGATTTTGGATTCTGATGAAACGGCTTGACCGGGACGCATTCCATTGGCCGGATACCCCGGATGAATTGCAGAAGGTAACATTGAAGGAGATCCACTGGCTATGTGATGGTTTATCCCTAAAGCCCAACGGTGCATTCGAGGAACACCACCCGAAGATCGTCGTATAAAGCCATATCCTGTCAATTCGCAAAAAGCCGAAAATCCCTTGATTTTACGCGGATTTTCCTCTATTCACAGGAGCTGGTTCTAATAGAATACGATTCCTTTTTATAGTATACTATACACAGTGATTTCAAGAAAGCGAGGCTGTGTGATGGAACCGCTCTTTACAGAAGAACAACTGAACAGGATGAGCCGGGAAGATCTATGTTCCCTGTTTAAGATCATGCAGCAGCATCAGCAGAAGCAGGAAACGACAATCCGGCTTCTGGAAGAACAGAAAAAGGAACTGGAATTCCTGAATGCCATGCTTTCTGATCGTCTGACGCTTGCGCAGAAAAAACGGTTTGGCGCTTCCAGCGAAAAATACGCGGAGGGCTATACCCAGCTGAGTCTTTTTAATGAAGCAGAGCAGGAAGCAGACCAGAACGCTCCGGAACCGGAGCTGGAAGAGGTTCATCCCTCTCCGTATAAGAGAAAAAAACGTTCCGGGAAAAAAGAGGACGACCTGTCATCCTTTGAGACCACCGAAGTGATCGAATACAAACTTTCTAACTCGGACTGTTATTGCCCGAACTGCAATACAAAATATAAAGTGGTCACAAAAGAAACGATAAAACGCCTGAAATTCATTCCTGCGCGGTTTGAAGTCGTGGAGGAAGTGACCTATGTCTACAGCTGCCCGAAATGCGGGTCTATGGTGCGTCCGGAAACGGTTCCGCCCCTCCTGAAAGGGAGTATTGCGACCCCATCCCTGGTGGCAGGAATTATGAATGCCAAATATGTCAACGGAATGCCGCTGGCACGCCAGGAGAGGGAATTCGCCCGGTATGACCTGCCGCTTTCTACGAAGACCATGGCAAACTGGATCATCCAATGCGCAGACCGTTATCTGCGGCCGATTTATGACCTGATGAAAGAGAAACTGCTGCAAAGCGGGTACCTGCATGGGGATGAAACCCGGATCCAGGTGATCGATGAGCCGGATCAGAAAGGTTCTACCCAGAACTGGATGTGGGTTTATCTTACGGATGAATTCAGCGGTTCCCCGCGAATGGTTCTCTTCCAGTACGAGCGGACACGTGCCGGCTATCATCCGGCAGAGTTCCTCGGAGATCCGTTCGGAGGATACTTCACCTGCGATGGTTACCAGGCATACCACAATCTTCCGGAACGGATCACGGTAACCGGATGCATGGCACATGCGAGGCGCAGGTTCGACGAAGCCCTGACAGTACTGAAAAAGGACTTCACGAAAGAACAGCTGAAAGAGACAACTGCTTATCAGGCAATGGCGCGGATCGGGATGCTCTATAAAATAGAGGAAATGATCCGCGACAAGACACCGGAAGAACGATACACAGAGCGTCAAAAGCAGGCGAAGCCGCTTTTGGAGGCTTTCTTTGAATGGATTCATTCACTGGAAGATTCGGTAGACCGCTCCTCCCTGATCGGGGAAGCGATCCTGTATGCCATAAACCAGGAGACATATCTGAAGAGATACCTGGACGATGGTCATTTAAGTATCGATAACCTGGCTGCGGAACGTGCATTGAAGAACTTCGCGACAGGAAGAAAAAACTGGCTGTTTGCAAAGAGCATCCGGGGAGCACAGGCCAGTGCAACCGTATACAGCATTACAGAAACGGCCATGTTAAACGGGCTGAAGCCATACCATTATCTTACTCATGTGATGGAGAAGATGAAAGCCCTGGGGCCATTTCCGGAAAAGGCAACTCTTCAGGAACTGCTTCCATGGTCGGACAGCCTGCCGTCCGATTGCTACTGCAAACTCAAAAAGTAAGAAACGATCCTCCCGCAATAGGTGCTGGGGGATTTTCTTATTTTGTCAAGGTACGGATGATTACCTACTTACGATATTATTATGACGGAATTTTTCATTTTAAAGGGGTGCCCTACGCAAAGGCCAGGCGCTTTTGCCGCCCGCAGCCGGCGGATGCCTGGGAGGGAGTGCTGGACGCGGTCAACTACGGGTGTGTCTGTCCGCTGCTGGAGCTGCCCAGGCCCACCGGAGAACTGATGGTTCCTCACCGGTACTGGGTGATGGACGAAGACTGCCTGAATTTGAATATCTGGACCCCGCGGCTGGACGGCGGGAAGCGGCCGGTGATGGTCTGGCTTCACGGAGGAGGCTTTTTCGCCGGATCCGCCATCGAACAGCTGGCTTATGAGGGCGGAAATATGAGCCGTAATGGCGATGTGGTGGTGGTATCGGTCAATCACAGGCTGAATATTCTGGGATATTTCGATCTGTCTGATTTTGGCGAAGAATATGCCAATTCCGGAAACGCCGGCACCGATGACCTGGTGGCGGCCCTCCGGTGGATCCGCGGAAATATCGCCTCCTTTGGCGGTGATCCGGATAATGTGACCCTTTTCGGACAATCCGGAGGCGGCGCAAAGATCACTGCGCTGCTTCAGACACCGGAAGCGGACGGGCTATTCGCAAAGGGAATTATCATGAGCGGCGTGATCGGTCCGGTGCTGACAGATGTGGAAGAAAGCGGGAAACCCCTGGCAGAGGCGCTGCTGAAAGAGCTGGGGCTGTCCGGCATACATCAGCTGGAAACCGTTCCGTATGCCCTTCTGGCAGGAGCGTATCAGAAGGTAAAACCACAGTTGGAAAGGGAAGGGGTCTGTATGGACTGGGCGCCGCACCCCAATAAATTTTACCTGGGGGATCCTGCGGTGCATGGTTTCCGAAAGGAAACTTCCGGGGTACCATTGATAGTGGGAAGTGTTTTCGGGGAATTTTCCTCCTTTGAACCTTGTCCCTTTGACCGGCAGCATATCACCAGGGAGGAGGGAGTGTCACTGACGGCTTCTCTTCTGGGAGAGAAAGCCGCAAAAGAAGTGACAGGACTTTTTGAGGCGGCATATCCTGAAAGGCCAACGGCGGATCTGCTGCTTCTGGATACCATGTTCCGGGAACCGGAGATCCGATATATTCAGCAGCGGACGGCTCTGGGAGGAAAAGTCTGGTCTTATCTTTTCAATCTGGATCTCCCGCTGGACGGCGGCAGGACACCGTGGCACTGTTCGGATATTCCTTATGTATTCCATAATACGGAGCTGGTGCCATGTACTCAGGAGAAAGGTGTAACCCAGCGGGTGGAGACTCAGATATTCTCGGCAGTGATGGCCTTCGCCAGAACAGGAGATCCGCAGAATCCTTCCATTGTGCATTGGCCG
>DVON01000023.1 GCA_018713585.1 Candidatus Pullilachnospira stercoravium
AGAAAACCTTGAAAAAAGATGCTAACCGGCATGAGAAAAGCAGCTAAATCAGAGAAAACCTTGAAAAAGATGCTATCAGGCGTGGAAAAAGCAGCTAAATCAGAGGAAACCTTGAAAAAAGATGCTAACCGGCATGGGAAAAGCAGCTAAATCGGAGAGAACCTTGAAAAAGATGCTATCCGACATGGAAAAGGCAGCTAAATCAGAGGAAACCTTGAAAAAAGATGCTAACCGGCATGGAAAAAACAGCTAAATCAGAGAAAACCACGAAAAAAGATGTCATCAGGCATGGATAGATTTTTTTCGGAGACAGGCTGTAATTGAAATGGGAATAATTAGTTGAACCAAACTCAAATTTTCCCTGATACAGCCATAAAAAGCAAGGGTTATCGCATCGTTACAGATAGCCCTCCAGAATTTCGCGAAGAACGCTACGTGCCAGTGGCATACGTTTCGATAACAACGCAGGCCGAAACGGAGTGCAGGTCTGGCTGTATTTGCAGAGGGATTCCGAGGCTGTGAGCATGGTTTGCTGACAGTGGAACCAGAAGTCGATACTGTAACTCTGTAACGTCGAAGAAACAAAAAATTCAAAAAAGTATTGACAGATTCAGAAAAACAGTATATTCTGATAACATATTAATTGAACAGAGCTTTAAACCGTTGAAGCGGAGATCAAAGCAGCAGATGCGCGCACAGAGAGTCCGGGGAGCTGAGAGCCGGATCGAGATGCAGGCTGCCAAATGGACCGCCGAGGGCGCAGTCAAAGGCCGGAAGGCTGAGTATTCTGCGACGTAGGGCATACGTCAGTTGCCGGGGATATGATGGTATCCCGTTAAGCGCATGGAATCACCATGAATCAAGGTGGCACCGCGGGCAGTACTATATTCAGATATGAATTTGCACCCGTCCTTGACAGAGAATTATCTCTGTCAGGGGCGGTTTTTTTGTGCGATAAGCCCGGAGGGCGGCCGCATGGATGGGCAGGCTTGTCTGCGCAGCCATGCGGACATCTGACGGGCAACGGACAGCGAACGGCTTTGCCGTGAGCTGGACGGAGGTGTAAGGCGTACCTATACGGTCAGGCTCAGGAAATCCCCTTCGGGGATACCTTTCTGGCCATGCGGCCAGAATCAATGAAACCCCCTTCGGGGATACCTTTATGGCCATGTGGCCAGAATCAATGAAAGGAGGTTCCTATGTATCCCACATTGGAAGAAGTAAAAAAACTGGCAGCGCAGGGAGAATACCGGAGAATTCCCATCTGCCGGGAACTGTACGCGGACCGGTATACCCCGGTGGAGGTCATGCGGACGCTGCGGGCAGCCAGCAGACACTGTTTTCTGCTGGAGAGTGCCGAACAGAATCAGCAGTGGGGAAGATACTCCATACTGGGCTATGATCCGGTGCTGGAGCTGACCTGCAAAGGTGGAACGCTGACCATCCGAAGCGGAGGCATGGAAGAGTTCACCAGGGAAGAGACCAGGAAAACCAGTCATCCGGGGGAAGCCATCCGGGAAATTCTGGACCGGTACAAAAGTCCCCGGCTTCCGGGAATGCCTCCCTTTACCGGAGGAATGGTAGGGTATTTTTCCTATGAGTATCTCCGGTATCCGGAGCCGGTGCTGAATTTTCCGGAACCGGGAGAGACGGATTTCAGGGATGTGGATCTGATGCTGTTTACCAGGGCGCTGGTGTTTGACCATTACCGGCAGAAGCTGTGTCTGGTGGCCGGGGTGGACACAGAGCAGGTGGAGACTTCCTACCGGCAGGCAGAGGAGGAAATGGCACAGATGGAGGAGCTGCTGAAAAGCGGGGCCAGGGCGGTATTCCCCAGAATTCAGCTTCTGGAAGAGCTGAAGCCGGTATTTTCCAGAGAGCAGTATAAAAGCATGGTGGAAAAGGCCAGAACCTACATCCGGGAAGGCGATATTTTCCAGGTGGTGCTGTCCAACCCCCAGACAGCGGCGGCGAAAGGAAGCCTGTTTGATACCTACCGGGTGCTGCGGACCACCAACCCTTCCCCGTATATGTTTTACTTTTCCAGCGACGACATCGAGATTGCCGGAGCTTCCCCGGAGACACTGGTAAACCTGGAAAACAGGACGGTGCGGACGTTTCCGCTGGCGGGAACCCGCCCGCGGGGCAAAACACCTCAGGAAGATCAGCAGCTGGAGCGGGAACTGCTGGCGGATGAAAAGGAGCTGGCAGAGCACAACATGCTGGTGGATCTGGGAAGAAATGATCTGGGAAAGATCTGCAGCCTGGGAAGCGTACAGGTGGAGCGGTATTGTCAGATCGAACAGTTTTCCTGTGTGATGCACATCGGCTCCCAGGTGTCTGGACGGCTTATGGAAGGAAAAGACGGGGTGGACGCGGTGGATGCGGTGCTTCCGGCGGGAACCCTGTCGGGAGCTCCCAAAATCCGGGCCTGCCAGATTATTCAGGAACTGGAGCAGCGCCCCAGAGGCGTTTACGGAGGCGCCGTGGGATATCTGGATTTTGCGGGCAATATGGACACCTGCATCGGCATCCGCCTGGTGTATAAGAAAAACGGAAGGGTGTGCGTGCAGTCCGGCGCCGGGATTGTGGCGGACAGTGTGCCGGAGAAAGAATACCAGGAATGTGTGAACAAAGCCCGGGCGGTGGTGGAAGCCATCCGGACGGCAGAGGAGGGATTGGAATGATTTTGCTGATAGATAATTACGACAGCTTCTCTTACAATCTGTATCAGTATATCGGGAGCATTTATCCGGAAATCCGTGTGGTCCGCAACGACGCGCTCACCCTTAAGGAAATCCGGCAGATGAAGCCGGAGGCCATCGTTCTGTCGCCGGGCCCCGGCAGACCGGAGAACGCCGGGATTTGTGAGGACGTGGTCCGAAGTCTGGGGCCGGAGATTCCGATTCTGGGAATCTGCCTGGGCCATCAGGCCATCTGCCAGGTCTTCGGGGCCCGGATCACCTACGCCAAAGAGCTGATGCACGGGAAAACCTCCCAGGTGATGTTGGGAGATTCCCCAATTTTTGAGGGCATTTCCTCCCCGGCCCAAGTGGCCAGATACCATTCCCTTGCCGCCGATCCCGGGGATTTTCCCCAGGTGCTCAAGGTGACGGCCCAAACGGAGGACGGGGAGATCATGGCGGCAAGCCACCGGGAATATCCTGTGTACGGACTGCAGTTCCATCCGGAATCGGTGATGACCCCGGAGGGAAAACATATGCTGAAAAATTTTCTGCGGACGGCAGGCATTGCTGTACCGGAGGACAACTGAGAATGCCCCTTCGGGGATACCTTTATGGCCATGCGGCCGGAGTGAAGGAAAGGAGAATAAAAGAATGATTCGGGAAGCAATTATGAAACTGTCACAGAAAAAAGATCTGAGTTATGAGGAAGCGGAAGCCGTCATGAATGAAATCATGGGCGGGGAGGCCACGCCGGTACAGATGTCCGCCTACCTGACCGCCCTTTCCCTGAAGGGGGAGACCATCGATGAGATCACAGCATCGGCGGCGGGCATGCGGGCCCACTGCATCAAACTGCTCCACGACATGGATGTGCTGGAAATCGTGGGAACCGGAGGCGACGGCTCTAATTCCTTCAATATCTCCACCACGGCCTCGCTGGTGATCGCCGCAGGTGGTGTGCCGGTGGCCAAACACGGGAACCGGGCCGCTTCCTCAAAATCCGGAGCGGCCGATGTGCTGGAAGCGCTGGGCGTCAATATCACCGTTCCGCCGGAGAAAAGCGCGCAGCTTCTGAAAGAGATCGGAATCTGTTTCCTGTTCGCCCAGAACTACCACATTGCCATGAAATATGTGGCTCCCATCCGAAAGGAGCTGGGTATCCGGACCGTGTTCAATATTCTGGGGCCGCTATCCAACCCGGCGGGCGCCAATATGGAGCTGATGGGCGTTTATGAGGAAGCGTTGGTGAAACCGCTGGCCCAGGTAATGGGAAATCTGGGAGTTACCCGGGGCATGGTGGTCTATGGTCAGGATAAGCTGGATGAAATCTCCATGAGCGCCCCCACCTCTGTCTGCGAGATCCGGGACGGATGGTATCAGTCCTACGAGATCACCCCGGAGCAGTTCGGATACAAACGGTGCGCCAAGGAGGAACTGGAGGGCGGAACTCCCCAGGAGAACGCCCGGATCACCCTGGACATTCTGGAAGGAAGAGAACGGGGAGCCAGAAGATGCGCGGTCTGCCTCAACGCGGGCGCGGCCCTTTATATTACCGGGCGGACCAAAACCATTGAGGAGGGTGTCCGGCTTGCGGAGCAGCTTCTGGATGACGGAGCAGCCAGAAAGAAGCTGGAAGAATTCATCACCATGAGCAATCAGAAGTAGGAGGAGAAGGCTTTGACGATACTGGATGAAATTGCCCAAAAAACCAGGGAACGGATTGCTGCCGAGAAGCGTCGTTACCCTCTGGAAAACATCCGCCGGGACGCGGAAGAAGCGCCCCGCCTGGCATCCCCGTCGGGGCGCAGGCCCTTTGAGCTGGCCCTGTCCGGGGAAGGGATGTCGTTTATCTGCGAGGTGAAAAAAGCGTCACCCTCAAAGGGAATCATCGCAGAAGATTTCCCTTATCTGGAAATTGCCCGGGCGTATGAGGCGGCGGGAGCCGCCGCCATTTCCTGTCTGACGGAGCCCTTTTACTTTCTGGGAAAGGATGAATATCTGCGCAGAATTGCCGGGGAAGTGCACATACCGGTGCTTCGGAAGGATTTTACCGTGGATGAATATATGATTTATCAGGCCCGGGCTCTGGGCGCGTCGGCGGTGCTGCTGATCTGTGCCATCCTGGATGACGGTCAGCTTGTGGCATGGCGGCAGCTGGCCCAGGAGCTGGGCATGGACGCGCTGGTGGAGGCCCATGATGAAAGGGAAATCGAAAGAGCGGCCGCCTGCGGCGCGAAAATCATCGGGGTGAACAACCGGAACCTGAAGGATTTCTCCGTGGACACGGCCAACAGCAGCCGTCTGCGGGCCCTGGCGCCGGAATCGGTGCTGTTTGTGGCGGAAAGCGGAATTTCCGATCCCCGGCAGGTGCGAGCCTTGAAAGAAGACGGCGTGGACGCGGTGCTGGTGGGGGAAACCCTGATGCGGGCCCGGGATAAAAAGGCGGCGCTTAAATGGCTGAGAGGAGACGGCGATGAAAACCAGAATTAAAATCTGCGGCCTGCGAAGGGCGGAAGATATCGTTTACGTCAACGAAGCGGGGCCGGATTTTGCCGGATTTGTGATTCATGTGCCCAAAAGCCGCCGCAACGTGTCCGCCGGGCAGGCGCGGGAGCTTTCCGCCATGCTGGCCCAGGATATCTGCCCCGTGGGCGTGTTCGTCAATGAGCCGGAGGAGACGGTGGCCCGCCTGTTAAATGACGGGGTGATCCGGCTGGCCCAGCTGCACGGGCAGGAGGATGAGGCGTACATCCGACGGCTGCGAGGCCTGACGGACGGGCCGCTGATCCAGGCGTTTTCCATCCGCCGGAAGGAAGATCTGAACAGAGCCATGCAAAGCAGCGCCGATTACATTCTGCTGGATCATGGCCGGGGCGGCACCGGCAGCGCCTTTGACTGGGGGCTGGTGGAAGCGGTGGAGAGACCCTGGTTTCTGGCCGGAGGTCTTGACTGCGGCAATCTGGCTGCCGCCATCGGCCGGCTGCATCCCTGGGCCGTGGATCTGTCCAGCGGGGTGGAGCGTGACGGCTGGAAGGATCGGGAGAAAATAAAACAGGCGGTGGCGCTGGCCCATGGCTGCGCCGGGAGCGCAGACGGCAGCAGGCCCTCCGTCTGATAAACAGGAAAAATGGGCGACAGGGAAGCCGTAAGGCGGAACGGTTGCCGGAAAAGAGGTATACAGTTATGTCGAAAGGTAGATTTGGAATCCATGGAGGCCAGTATATTCCGGAGACACTGATGAACGCGGTGCTGGAACTGGAAGAGGCCTATAACAGATATAAGGAGGATCCTCAGTTTCAGCAGGAACTGACCACCCTGTTGAATGAGTACGCGGGACGTCCTTCCCGGCTGTATTTCGCGAAACGGATGACAGAAGATCTGGGGGGAGCGAAAATTTATCTGAAGCGGGAGGATTTAAACCACACAGGAGCCCATAAGATCAACAATGTGCTGGGGCAGGTGCTGCTGGCAAAAAAGATGGGGAAACCCCGGGTGATCGCCGAGACGGGGGCCGGACAGCACGGTGTGGCCACCGCCACGGCAGCCGCCCTGATGGGCATGGAGTGCGAGGTGTTCATGGGAAAAGAGGACACCATCCGCCAGGCGCTGAATGTGTATAAAATGCGTCTCCTGGGAGCAAAGGTACATCCGGTATCCTCGGGAACCGGGACGCTGAAGGACGCGGTTTCGGAGACCATGCGGGAATGGACCAGCCGGGTGGAGGATACCCATTACGTGCTGGGCTCCTGTATGGGTCCCTATCCCTTCCCCACCATTGTCCGGGATTTTCAGGCAGTGATTTCCAGGGAAATCCGCCAGCAGCTTCTGGAGGCGGAGGGAAAACTGCCGGATGCGGTGCTGGCCTGCGTGGGCGGCGGTTCCAATGCCATTGGAGCTTTTTATCATTTTATTCCGGATAAGTCCGTGCGGCTGATCGGGTGCGAAGCCGCAGGCCGCGGGGTAAATACCGCGGAGACGGCAGCCACCATCGCCACCGGAAGGCTGGGAATTTTCCACGGGATGAAATCCTATTTCTGCCAGGATGCATACGGCCAGATCGCGCCGGTGTACTCCATCTCCGCCGGGCTGGATTATCCGGGGATCGGGCCGGAGCATGCCGACCTGTATGATCAGGGCAGGGCGGAATATGTGGCGGTGACGGATGAGGAGGCGGTGGAAGCCTTTGAGTATCTGTCCCGGACGGAGGGAATTATTCCCGCCATCGAGAGTGCCCATGCGGTGGCTTATGCCAGAAAGCTGGCCCCCCAGATGGGCAGGGATCAGGTGATTGTGATTAATCTTTCCGGAAGAGGAGACAAGGACTGTGCGGCGATTGCAAGATACAGAGGGGAGGATCTTTATGAGTAAGGTTGCCAGAGCATTTGAGAAGGGAAAAGCATTTATTCCGTTTGTCACCTGCGGGGATCCGTCCCTGGCGGTGACGGAGGAACTGGTGTATGCCATGGAGGAGACGGGAGCCGATCTGATCGAGCTGGGAATCCCGTTTTCCGATCCCACGGCGGAGGGCCCCGTGATCCAGGCGGCCAATATGCGGGCCCTGGCAGGGGGCGTTACCACGGACAAAATCTTTGAGATGGTGAGAAGAATCCGGAAACGCAGCAATATTCCGCTGGTGTTTATGACTTATGCCAATGTGGTATTTTCCTATGGAACCGAACGGTTTGTCCGGACGGCGGCGGATGTGGGGATGGACGGCCTGATTCTTCCCGATGTGCCCTTTGAGGAAAAGGAGGAGTTTGCCGGACCCTGCCGGAAGGCGGGCCTGGATTTCATCTCGCTGATTGCGCCAACTTCCCATCAGCGGATCGCCCGGATTGCCGGGGAAGCGGAAGGATTTGTCTACTGTGTGTCCTCCATGGGCGTCACCGGCGTGCGCCGGGAAATCACCACGGATATCGGCAGTATGGTGCAGCTGGTAAAGGAGAACCGCCGGATTCCCTGTGCGGTGGGATTTGGAATCTCCACCCCCAAGCAGGCCAGGGAAATGGCAGGGAAATCCGACGGGGTGATTGTGGGCAGCGCCATCGTCCGGCTGTGCCAGGAGTACAAAGAGGACTGCGTGCCACAGGTGGCCTCCTATGTGAAAGAAATGAAGGATGCGGTGAGGCAGTGACCGGGGCCTGAAAACCTGCCGCGCTGCAGCCGGGTGCCGGAACGTGAACGGACAGATGAGGGGATAGCGGGGCGATCCGGTATCCCCTCATTCATTACGGGCAGGTCACCCGCCGGATCCGGTCCCCCAGACGGCACAGAAGTTCGTTGGCGATGGTTCCGGCCCGGGCGGCGGTTTCCTCCGCCGTGATGCGCCCTCCCTCCTGTTCTCCGATCAAGGTCACCAGGGAGCCGCAGTGTGCCTGGGGAATATGGGTGATATCGGCCATCATCTGATCCATGCAGATCCGCCCCGCGATGGGGGCCCGCTGTCCGCAGATCAGCACCTCATGGCAGTTGGACAGGGAACGGGGATAGCCGTCTCCGTAGCCCACGGGAATCACCGCCAGACGCCGGGGCCCCCGGGCCTGCCAGCGGCGGCCGTAGCCCACCGTATCCCCCTCCGGTATCTGTCTGGTCAGCGCAATCCGGCTGTGCCAGGAGAGTACCGGACGGATGGGGGCGGGGATCTCACCCATGGTTTCCGGATCACTGAGGCAGCCGTACAGCAGGATACCCGGCCGGGCAAACCGGCAGGGGAGGCCTGGATAACGGAGAATCCCGTAGCTGCTCTGCACATGCAGGGCCGGCAGGGGGATGCCTCTGGCCGAAAGCTGCCGGGTGAGTTCAAAGAAATCCCCGATCTGCCGCCGGGTGAAGGCCACATCCTCCGGGCGGCTGCTGTCCGCGGCGCACAGATGGGTGAACAGGCCGGTTACCCGCAGGGTGGGAATGGTCATCAGCGGCAGGATTTCCTCCGGGCGATTGGCCGGAATTCCCAGCCGGTGCATTCCGGTGTCGATTTTCAGGTGAACGTCCAGGGGCAGGCCGGTTTTTGCCAGCTGCCAGCCGTGCAGGGCGTCGGCCACCGTCTGGGTCAGGCCGTATTCCCGCAGGTAACCGGCCAGAGACGCGGGGGTGTACCCCAGAATCAGAATATTTCCGGTGACGCCGCCCTGCCGCAGGCGGATGCCTTCCTCCAGGGTGGCCACGGCGAAATCCCGGATACCCGCCCGGTTCAGGCAGGTGGACACCTCCAGCAGTCCGTGGCCGTAGGCGTTGGCCTTTACCACCGCCATGACAGAGCATCCGCCGGGCAGCAGTTCTTTGATGGCGGCGGCATTTGCCCGGAGGGTATCGGTATGAATCAGCGCCCAGGTCCGGGCTTTTTTCAGCGCGCCGCCCGACGGGAACGGTACGCGTTCCATTTGCATTGTAGTTTCCATATTATCATCGCCAGCAGACAGGACCCTGCGGCCACTGTCAGATAATGAATCAGTGATTGGGTTACAAATATATTTTCCAGTCCCAGCACCCCGGCTGCTCCCCGCACCAGAACGATTACCCAGGGGTGAATCAGATAGATGGTCAGGCTCAGGCTGCGGCAGGCAGCGAGGGTTTGGGGTTTTCCCATTTCGCGGCGGCATGAAAGAAGCCGCAGGAACAGGAAGACCATGCAGAGGGGAAGCAGCAGGTACATACTGTCGTGGCGGATCCATCCGGTCCCGCGAAGCAGGAGCGCCTCACAAGCCATCAGGGCCAGCGTCAGAAGAAACAGCCACCCGGAAGCTTTCCGGATTTTTTTCTGCCATTTTCCCCGGGCCATCATCCATCCCAGACAGAGGAACAGCGGGGCCAGGAAGACGCCGTTTCTGGTATAGCTGCTTACGGAGAAAATCCCCTGGTATACCTCCGCCGTCAGAGAATGGCGGGCCATCAGCCCGTACCAGCTGTCGCCGCCCAGGCCGACCAGATACAGCAGAGCGGAGATGATCAGGCATCCCCGCAGGGAAAACCGGCGGGAAAGGAGATACACCAGGCAGATGCCCTCCGCGGCGGCAGGAAGATACCACAGATGGTAAAAGGTGCCGTCAAAGAACAGCATTTTGAAAAATCCGGCTGCCGTCAGTCCTTTCATCTGTCCCGCGTACAGGTTCAGGGGCAGATACAGAAGCATGGACAGGACGTACAGTCCGATCAGATGCGCCACAGAACGAAACAGCCGCCTGCGTGCCTTCCAGGCCCCCTGCCCGTCGCTGTGCTCTCTGCCGTCTTCCGCGGCATCCGGCAGCAGGAAAAATCCGGTGACCATCAGGAAAAAAGGAACCGCCACCCTGCCGGCCACCCGTGTCAGAAGAAAGTCTGCGGTTTCCGAAAAGGAAGCCAGCGGCGAGGTATGAATGGCGATCACCAGAAGCGCCGCCGGGATACGGAAGGCGTCAAGGCCTGGGTAATACCTCTTTTGGCCTGCCGGTTTCCCAGAGGTTTGTTTCGTCTGGGAGAAGGGCGGAAAGAGGGGCCGGTTCATGGTTGCCTCCCCGCCGCAGGCTGTGTCTCTCTTCCGGAGATTTTTCCGGGCTGCGGCCCGTTCCACAGGGGAAGTCCCGGATCCCCGGCCAGGTATTCCTCCAGAACCAGCCCCCGGTCCGAGAGGATCCTGGCATGGGGCGTTCCCACATAGCGGAAGTGCCAGGGTTCACTGGAAATCCGTGTGATCTCCTCTTTGCCCGCGGGATACCGGAGAATCCAGCCGTATTCAGGGGCCATCCGGCGGAATTTGCCGAAGATTCCGTCCCAGGGGAATTCGGGGCAGATAAAGTCGATTTCCGGCCGGTTGGCGGCCAGGTCGATGGCCAGTCCGGTTTCGTGCTCGCTACAGCCGGGGATGGCCACATACTGTCTGGCATAATCCAATCCCTGTTTCTGCACCGTGTCGTCCCAGATTTCCTGCTGCATGGCGCGGGGACGGTAGCCGCTGACCGGGACGATTTCCCCGAAAGCGTCCAGCTCCTCAAGCAGCGCGGCCAGGGATCGGGCGGCACAGGATTCCAGAAGAACATGGGGAAATCCCGGATGGAACGCACACAACTGATTTTCCGAAGGCCTCCAGAGCACGGGATGCTTGGGATTCACCAGCTGGAGATAGAAGGAGGGAGGATTCATGCGCGCACCCCCTCATCCAGCAGCCGGTTCACCGTTTCCTCAAAGGACAATCCGGCGCCCTTCATCATGTTGGGATACCGGCTGTGGGAGGTGAAGCCGGGGATGGTGTTGATCTCATTGAAGACGATTTCCCCGGACGGGGTGAGAAACAGATCCACCCGGGCAAAGCCGGAACAGTGGAGGGCGCGGTACAGAAGTACGGCGGTATCCTTGATTCTTTGGGCGGTGGCTTCATCGATCCGGGCCGGCATATGGATTTTGGATGTCTTCAGCGTGTATTTTTCCTCGTAATCGAAAAATCCGGAGGAGAGCTCGATCTCGTCCACCTCCCCCAGAAACAGCCGGGAGGTTCCCATAACGGCACAGCCCACCTCAAAACCCTCCACCGCTTCCTCCACAATCACCTGGCTGTCATAGCGGAAAGCCAGCGAGACGGCGTCGGCCAGCTGGCCGGGGCCGGTGATTTTGGTGATACCGAAGGAGGAACCGGCGTTCACCGGTTTTACGAACAGGGGATAAGCCAGATCCTCCGTGCGCTTTGCCAGATCCGAGGCAGTGCCCATCGGATCCAGCAGCACACTGCGGGGCACCTTCACCCCGGCCTGGGAGGCCAGCAGGTGGGCGGTGGACTTGTCCATGCAGAGGGCCGAGGAGAGCAGGCCGCAGCCGATGCAGGGAATCCCCGCCAGGGCCAGCAGTCCCTGCACGGTGCCGTCCTCCCCGTTTTTTCCGTGGAGCATGGGAAGCACCGCGTCCAGCGCCACCTTCCGGACACCTTCTTCGGCAAATTCCAGAAGGCCGCCGCAGCTTCGGTCCGGTGAGAGAATGGCAGGCACAGCCTTGCCGGTGACCCAGCGATCCTGTTCCATTTCTTCCGGCGTGCCGTAAAAACGGTACCACTGTCCCTGGCGGGTGATACCCACCGGGATCAGGGTAAAACGGGCCGGATCGGCCGCCCGGATAACGGCGGCCGCGGACTGCAGAGATACTTCATATTCGGAGGAGCAGCCTCCAAACAAAATTCCGATGATTTTTTTCGTCATAATTGATCCATCCTTCCTGAAAGTATGGGATCATTATAACGGGTAAAACGAAAATATTCTTTGTTGAAATCTGGGGATTTTCTTAAGAAGGGGTTAACATTTTGTGATGGAAAAGATGACCTTTATGCGGTCCGCCGCAGGCGGAGAATCCTGCAAAGCAGGATTCCTTGCAGCAAGGAGGTTGGAAAGCAGAACGGTTACACCCTCTGTTCCAACGCCAGACCAATCAACCGGTCTGTCTGATCCGCCATGAACAGGGGAATATTCAGCACATCATCATCCAGCTTCAGATTATCCAGGGAGAACCGGATGCGGAGCCGGACTTTGTCCGGAAACAGTTCCTTGAATTTCTTTAAACTCCTGCTGGTGATATTTTTTTCGGATTTGACCTCAATGGGGAAAATATCGTTCTCCCGCTGAATCAGGAAATCCACTTCATAGGGCGGATTGCTCTGGCTCCAGTACCGGGGAACTACCTCAAACTGCGTGATTAAAGTCTGAAGCACATAGTTTTCGGTCAGCGCTCCCTTGAACTCGGTGAACAGGCGGTTGCCCTCCCCAAAGGCAGTAGGGGCCAGCTGCGCCATACGGCGGAGCAGCCCCACATCCACCAGATAAATCTTAAAAGCCGAGAGATCATCATAGGCAGCCACCGGCAATCCGGGAGCAGTGCTGCGATAGATTTTGTGCACAAGGCGGGCGTCCACCAGCCACTGCAGGGCATCCTCGTATTCACGGGCTCTGGCTCCCTCTTTGACCACTTTATAGAGAAACTTTTTGTTTTCCCTTGCCAGCTGGGATGGTATGGACTTCCAGATCATCGAAATTTTCGGGAATTCGCTGATATTGGGATGTTTTGCAAAGTCCCGCTCATAAGCGCCAAGGATCCCGGACAGGGCTTCCTGCATGGCGGATATATCCCGTGCCTCCGTCCACATCAGAACAGATTCCGGCATGCCTCCGGTCACATAATACATTTTGAGCTTTTCATAAAGAGGGTTGAAGAAAGCGTCCGGAATTGGCTCTATTGTGTTTACTGTTTCCAGATATTTTACCAGGTTCTCATCGCCGTTGGCCAGCAGAAATTCCGTGAACGTCATGGGGTCGATCTGCATAAAGTTGACCTTGCCCACAGGGAAAGAGGATGGTCTGGCCAGAGCAATGCCCAGCAGAGAACCGGCGCAGGCAATGTGATATTGCGGCGCGTTTTCACAGAAATATTTCATGGAGTTGATAACTTTAGGGCAGTCCTGCACCTCGTCAAAAATAATAAGAGTCTTTTCCGGCAGAATTTTTTGTCCGCTGGCCAGCATCAGATTCTGCAAAATCCTGTCTACATCCTTTGTGGTTTCAAAAAACTGCTTAAATTCCTCATTTTCATCAAAGTTAAAATAGGCGGTATTTTCATAATAACGCCTGCCGAATTCCCTGAGAATCCAGGTTTTACCCACCTGACGCACACCTTTCAGAATCAGCGGCTTGCGGTAGGGAGAATTTTTCCAATTCAGCAGTTTCTGCAAAATCAATCGTTCCATATATCCACTTCCTCACATAATTATAGGGGTTTATGTGTCAATTAATCACACTTTTATTATATGCAGAATCTGCGAAAAATACAACAGCAATCACATAATTATATATATTTTAGTGTATCATGATCACATTTTTATATAATAATAGGGTCATGATCGCAGGGAACTCCCGATTCTATGAACAATCCTGCGGGTTTTCCGGCAGCGTCACCGTGAAGGTGGTATCCTCTAGCGTACTGGACACGGTGATGGTGCCTCCGTGGGCCCGGACGATTTCCCGGGCGATGGCCAGTCCCAGGCCGGAACCGCCGGTGCGGGCGGACCGGGAGGAATCCAGCCGGTAGAATTTGTCGAAAATCGTATCCTGCTGGTGAGCGGGGATGGGATCCCCCTGGTTGGTGAAAGCCAGCACTACCTGGTTGTCCTTCTCCTCCACATTGATTTC
This sequence comes from Candidatus Pullilachnospira stercoravium, assembly GCA_018713585.1. Taxonomy (GTDB): domain Bacteria; phylum Bacillota; class Clostridia; order Lachnospirales; family Lachnospiraceae; genus Pullilachnospira; species Pullilachnospira stercoravium. The sequence continues at coordinate 13,823 of DVON01000023.1, forward strand.
AATAACGGTGTTTTCATAGCTGTAGGCAGCGGCATTTTTCAGGATGTTGTTGAACACCCGGGCCAGCTTGTCGGCATCTCCGATCAGCACCAGATCCGGGGGAGCGTTGACCAGGATGGATTTTCCCTCCGGCTCCAGGATGGGGAAAAATTCATCGGCCATCTGCAGCAGCATGGAACGCAGGTGGATTTTGCCCGGATTGACCACGATGGTGTGCAGATTGTACCGGGTAATGTCGAAAAATTCATTGATCAGCTGTTCCAGCCGGTAGGCTTTGTCCAGGGTGATGCCGATGTACTGTTCCCGAAGTTCATCGGGCAGCGTGGGCGATTCGTCCAGCAGGCAGAGATAACCGATCACGGAGGCCAGCGGGGTTTTCAGATCATGGGCCAGGTAGGTGATGAGATCGTCCTTCTGCCGGGTTTCCTGGGTAAGCAGCCGTTCTTTTTCCAGGGTTCGTTCCCGCAGCTGCCCGATCAGCAGGCCGATGGAGGAAAATTCACTGGAAAACAGAGACAGATCCGGATTTGCCTCTTCCAGATAAGCGGAAAGCTGGCGGGATAAAAGCTCCAGATGGCGGCGGACCTCCTTTTTTGCCCGGTAGCGGGAAATCAGCCAGACGGCTATAGTAATCCCGAAACACAGCAGCACAAAAATCACCATCAGGAAATCCCGCAGCCGGTACCAGCGCAGGCCGCTGTGAATGAGGGCTTCATCGGGCGTGGATTCCTGCCAGACAAAGGCTTTCACG
>DVON01000227.1 GCA_018713585.1 Candidatus Pullilachnospira stercoravium
AGGATGTGAAAACAAAGATAGCTACCATGGTGTCTGCCGGCAATCTGGAGGATCTCCCGGATATTTTCTGCCTGCAGGATACATCTTTCCAGAATATGGTGCAGAATTATACAGAGGCCTTCCATGACCTGACAGATTCTTCCATTGATTTCTCTCAGTTTCTGGATTTCAAAGTGGAGGCATCGGTCTATGACGGAAAGAATTACGGAATCCCCTTTGATACGGGAACCTGTATTTATGCGGTGAGAACCGATTACCTGGAAGCGGCAGGATACACAGTAGAAGATATAACAGATGTCACCTGGGATGAATTTATCGAGGTGGGAAAAGATGTGGTTGAAACAACCGGCTATCCCATGCTGACCCAGGCTTCTACAGAACCGCAGATTCTGGGGGTGATGATGCAGTCTGCCGGGCAGAGTGTTTTCCAGGAAGACGGCAGTGTGAAGATTGCCGACAATGAGCTTCTGATGCAGTGTATTGATATTTACAATGAAATGGTAGATACCGGCGTTATGCAGGTGATCAACAGCAATGACGAGCTGGTAACCGGGCTTACCCAGGGAACCATCGGAGGAGTTCTGTCCGGCTGCTGGATTCTGGCCAGTGTGCAGCTGGCGGACGATCAGAGCGGCAAATGGGCAGTGACTAATATTCCCTCTCTTCCAGGAGTGGAAGGAGCTACCAATTATTCCAACCTGGGGGGCTCCAGCTGGGCAATTTCTTCTAATTGCAGGAATCCGGAACTGGCAGAAGAATTTTTCGCGTCCACCTTCGGCGGCAGCGTGGAGCTGTATGAAACGGTATTTCCGTCCACTGGTCTGATTGCTCCCTATATTCCTGCGGCAGAAAGCGGAATCTATGACACGGAGCAGGAGTTTTTCGGTGGCCAGAAGGTTTATCAGGATATTGCTGATTACGCGCAGCTGGTTCCCACTGTACCATATGGACAGTATACTGCAGAATTTAACACGGCAATGGGAGTCGCGCTGACCAATATAGCATCCGGGGCTGATGTGAGTGACGAGCTGCAGATTGCACAGGATTCGGTGGATTTTGCCATGGCTGGAAATGGTGATACTTAAGTCAGGAACAGGAAAAAGCAGAAAAGAGGCGGCGCCTCTTTTCTGCTTTTTCCTGTTTTCAGTGTTTCAGATGTTCCTGCAAATGTTCATCCTCATAATCAAAAGTACACCGGCCGAAGGCGTTGATTACGTGGGTTTCGCCGTACCGGTCGTATCGCTTATGCTGCCGCCCGTAGGCCATATGCACATGGCCGTGGATAAAAAAACGGGGCTGATATTTGTCCATCAGCGTATTAAAAACCTGAAATCCCTGGTGAGGCAGATCCCGCCCGTCGTTCAGCTGATAGGCGGGCGCATGCGTCAGTAAAATGTCAAATCCTCCTTTGCGGAACAGCTGCCACCGGAGCTTTTTCACCCGTTTGGCCATCTCCTTTTCCGTGTACTGATTGATTCCCGGACGGTACCGCATGGAGCCGCCCAGCCCCAGAATCCGTACGCCTTCATGGACATAAATCTGATCCTCAATACAGATGCAGCCGTCGGGAGGGATCTTCTCATACTTGTCGTCGTGATTCCCGTGAACGTACAGCACCGGTGCGGTGGTAAAAGTGGCGAGAAACGACAGGTAATGGGGATTCAGGTCGCCGCTGGACAGAATCAGGTCGATGCCGTCCAGCTTTTCTTTTTCAAAAAAGTCCCACAGATATTTGGATTCCTCATCTGCGATTGCTAAAATTTTCATAATCGGTAGGTCCCTTCGAATATGCCGTTGCGCGGCACATCCTTTCCTCTGAAAATATTAAGTCTCCGGACTGTCTACCCCCTGAAGAAGTACGACAGGTCTGGCAGCATCGATCAGCTGGTCGATGGTGGGGATAAATCCGTCTACATTTTCCGCCAGCCAGTCCATGGTGATGATTTCTTCCGGGGTCAGCACACGGTCGGTATCCTGCTGAACCGCCCCCTTCTGAGAGTAAAGGGCTCCGGAAAACGGATTGAAATCTCCGTTGCAGATGGTACTTTTCAGAAGATCCACCAGCCGGACTGTTCCGATGGGAAGATTGCCGGAGCAGATCACATCAATGATGCCGGCAGACATTCCCCACCAGTAGTTCAGACCTTTGGTGGCTCCCACATCATCGTGCTTCCAGGAACCGTTCATGATGCTGCGGATCATCAGCTCATAGAATTTTCCCCAGTGCCATATAGGCATGGCAAGATTAAACGGATCCCAGGCATCGCTGCGGTAGAGTCCGAAATGGCGGGAGGCCTCTCCGGGAACAATCATATCCTGGCCGGAAATATACCGCACATCGTTGGCGGCGAAAAATTCCTCCGGTCTCTCTCCGCCCTTCAGTGTGGACCACCGGAGATAGATCCGGGCACGGGCATTTACCATTTTTGCGCCCAGCGCGAAGGCGTTGATGTTGGCCATCATACCGTAAATGGGATAATCCGCGATATATCCGATTTTCCCGTTCTCCGACATGGCTCCGGCAATGGCTCCCATCAGGAATTTTGCCTCATACATCCGGGCGTAATAGGTACGGATGTATCTGTGAGAGGTGTTCAGGGAACAGTTCAGGATTTTCACATCCGGATGATCGATGGCAGCCTTCAGGCTTGCTTTCAGTAAGGGCGGCGAAGTAGTGAAAATCAGGTTATTGCCGTTGCCGATGGCCTGTTCCAGCAGCTGATCCGCGTTTTCTTCTGTGGCATTGTCATAACAGCTGGTGATTACCTGATCGTCAAAGGTCTGCTGCAGGTGCATCCGCCCCAGCTCATGGGCGTAGGTCCATGCGGAGGTCTCCGCGCTTTTTTCGTGAATAAACGCGGCTTTCAGCTTCGGAGTGCTGAGCGGAATCAGACGGGCAAAGATGTTCTTTTTAACCTCCCGTGTTCCGTCCGAGGGATCCATCTGCAGGGCCACAGAGTCATCGCTGGTAAGAAGCTGAAACTCCGGCCAGGTTTTGGCCAGCTGCTCCTTCAGCTCGGCGCTGGTCATTTCGTCCAGCATATTATAGTCATACAGACCGATAAAGTATAAAAAGGCATCGCCTGTGGTGATGGGGAGACGCTCGCCTCCCTGAGCTTTAAATTCAGCTTCAAAGCGGGTATAAGCGGAGCTGAAATTCAGCTTATCATCATCGCTCCAGACTTCATCAGGCCGCTTTCCTACCAGACGCTGCAGTTTTGGAAAACAGCCTTCCTGGCTGAACCAGATATAATTCACGCCGGACAGGCTGTAGAAATCCATAAATTCATAATAAATCCGGTTTTCCTTCTCATCGGTACGGGGAGGAACAATCCGTATAACATTTCCGGGAATGGATACTGCCCCGAAAAACTTCAGGACACTGACCCGTTTATTGCCTTCCTCAACATAGAATTTATTCATATACTCATAGGCCTTGATGGGATCACGGATTCCTTCGGTCAGATGCGCCTTGTAAAGCTCCACCCATTTGGCGGCGAATTCGGTGTTTTCCTTGAGCACAGGCATAAAATTTTCACCGAAAGCAGAACTGCGTCCCGCCGTTTTTGTTCCCACAATCTGATTGGCCGGGATCTGTACCAGGCCCAGAGGAATTTCTTTTATGGCGGTAATATTTTTTTCTTTCAGAAGATCATCAAGCGCCGGCAGTGTTTTGCCGCTTCTTTTGCCCATGCGGACAGCTTTTTCGTAGTCGGCCAGAGCTTCGCTGGTGGTGGTATTCATTGGCATATGATATCCCTCCTCATATAAAACGGATGTGTCTGTAAAGACATTACGGATTATGAAAAATATCAGAATTGCTGTTTATCTATATGGTAGCATTGGTTTGCCCAGAAATCAAGCCGCAGTTGGGACATCCACTGTCCCGCGGCCCGCAAGCGCCAGACTGTCAAGGTTGCGCCTTGAGAATGTGGGATAAATAGTGTATAATAAGGGCATATCGGCGAAGTTTTGACCCCTGGAGGTGAGCGCATGGATCGGGCATATGATACCTTTCACGATGTACTGGTAAATCTTTTCAACGAAATTATGGATGTGGAGGAAAAGGCGATTATTACGCCGGAATTTCACGATATCACCAACAATGATATGCACGTGATCGAAGCGGTGGGGATCGGAAAACCGCAGAGTATGTCCGCGGTGGCCAGGATTCTGTCCGTGACGGTGGGAACGCTGACCATAGCCATGAACAACCTGGTGAAGAAAGGGTACGTCAGCAGGGAACGGAGCAGCGAGGACCGGCGGGTGGTGCTGGTTTCCCTGACCGATAAAGGACGAAAGGCCTATGATCACCATAAACGCTTTCATGAGGAGATGATTCACGCCATGATCGACGGCCTGTCGGAGAAAGAGACGGAGACGCTGGTGACGGCCATGACCCATCTGCGTGAGTTTTTCAGAAACTATCAAAAGAAAGGACAATAAGAATTTTGGCGCTGCGGCAGAAGCCGCGGCGTTTTTGTCAGAGGACAGAGGTTTCCGCCAGTCAAAAACAGCTCCGGAAGATATTCTCCCGAAGCGGATGTTTTGACAGGTGCAAACCACAGGCCATTCGGAAAGTCAGAAAAGGAATAAAAAGAAGTCAATAAGATCACTGACAGAAGGGGAACGGGCAGGCTATAATAAGAGGCAGAAAAATGTTTTCGCGGCGGCAGAGCAAAATGGCAGGCCGCCACATTTTCAGTACATTCGGAGGTGGAAATGGCAATGAGAAGCGAAATGATCGGAAAACCCCTGGAGGGATTTGCGGAATATGTCAGAGCGGCAGCGGCGGAAGGCGCGGTGCTGTTGAAAAATGAGGGCGGCGTGCTGCCGCTGAAAAAGGGGGAGCGGATTGCCGTCTTTGGAAGAACCCAGACGGATTTTTACAGAAGCGGCACCGGATCGGGAGGATCGGTAAATGTGGAATACACCACAAACCTGCTGGACGGCCTGCGGGATGGCGGGGTTGTACAGGTGGATGAGGAGCTGGCGGCGGTTTACGCGGCCTGGCTGGAGGAGCATCCCTTTGACGACGGCGGCGGAATCTGGGCAGGAGAACCCTGGAATCAGCAGGAGATGGCTGTCAGCCAGGAGCTGGTCCGGGCGGCGGCCCAAAGAGCAGATAAGGCGCTGATCGTCATCGGAAGAACCGCCGGTGAGGACAGGGATTACCAGGCGGCGGAAGGAAGCTATCTGCTCACCCGCCAGGAGCGGGATATGATACGGAAGGTCACCGACTGTTTTGAGAAGACGGCGGTGGTGATGAACGTGTCCAACATCATCGATATGAGCTGGCTGGAGGAGGACTATGCGCACCCGGTGAGCGGCGTCATCTATGTGTGGCAGGGCGGCATCGAGGGCGGAAACGCGGCGGCGGATGTGCTGACCGGGAAGGTGACACCTTCCGGAAAGCTGACGGACACCATTGCCTGGAAGCTGGAGGATTATCCTTCCCACGCCAATTACGGCAGCAGCCGGAAAAATGTCCATCAGGAGGACATTTATGTGGGTTACCGGTATTTTGAAACCTTCTGTCCGGAAAAGGTGCAGTTCCCCTTTGGATACGGGCTTTCCTACACCAGCTTCCGGGTATGGCCCCTGGGAGCCGTCTGCCGTGACGGAAAGCTGTCCGTGACGGTTGAGGTGGAGAATACGGGAACGGAATACTCCGGCCGGGAGGTGGTGCAGGTGTATGTGGAGGCGCCTCAGGGACAGCTGGGAAGACCCCGGCGGGAGCTGGCAGGATTTGCGAAGACACCGCTTCTGGCGCCGGGAGAGTCGGCTGAAGTGACGGTGGAGTTTCCTGTGAACGCTATGGCGGCCTACGATGATCTGGGAGTGACGGGAAACCGGTCCTGTTATGTGCTGGAGGCGGGAACCTACCGGATCTGGGCGGGAACCAGCGTGCGGCAGCTGTCTGCGGTGCCGGTGGACGGACAGGAAGGATTCGCGGTGGAGCAGCTGACGGTGACGGAGCGGCTGACGGAGGCGTCGGCCCCGGAGGAAAGTTTTCTCCGGATGAAACCGGGAGCGGAAAATCCGGACGGCACCCGCCAGATTCAGTGGGAGAAGGTGCCGGCAAGAACCTCTTCCCTGGCTGACCGGATCCGGGAAAATCTTCCCGCGCCCCTTGCGCAGAACGGCGATAAGGGAATCCGCCTCGCGGATGTGAAGGCGGGAAGGGCTTCCCTGGAAGCCTTTGTGGCCCAGTTGTCCGACGAGGATCTGGCGGCCATGACCAGAGGGGAAGGCATGTGCAGCCCCCGGGTGACGCCGGGATGTGCCGCGGCCTTCGGCGGTGTTACCGAAAGACTGGCCGATCATTTCGGGATCCCCGTGGCGGCCGCGGCAGACGGTCCCTACGGCATCCGGATGGACGTGGGCGCCAGAGCCACGCAGGTACCAATCGGAACGCTGCTGGCCTGCTCCTGGGATGTGGAGATGATGGAGAAACTGTATGAAATGGAAGGCCGGGAACTGCTCCGCAACGAGATCGACACGCTGCTGGGACCGGGCATCAATATCCACCGCCACCCGCTGAACGGCCGGAATTTCGAATATTACTCCGAGGATCCGCTGGTGACGGGAAAATTCGCCGCCGCCATGGTTCGGGGAATCGCCAGATCCAAAGCTCAGGCCACCGTCAAGCACATGGCCTGCAATACTCAGGAGACCAGCCGCCATCAGGTGAACGCGGTGGTGTCGGAGCGGGCTCTGAGGGAAATTTACCTGAAGGGTTTTGAGATTTCTGTGAAGGAGGGCGGCGCGAAATCCATCATGACCTCCTACAATCCCATCAACGGCCACTGGTCGGCCTCCAATTACGATATGCTGACGGTGATTCTCAGGGGAGAGTGGGGATTTGACGGCATTGTCATGACAGACTGGTGGGCCCATATGAACGATCCGGAAAAGGGCGGAGCCGCCAGCCAGAAGGATACGGCTTCCATGATCCGTGCCCAGAACGATTTGTACATGGTGGTGGACAACTATGGAGCCGGTGAAAACTGCGCCGGGGACAATACGCTCAGTCAGCTGGCGAAGGGCAGGCTTACCCGGGGAGAAATGCAGCGGGCGGCCATGAATATCTGCCGTTTTCTGCTTCAGGCGCCGGTGATGGACCGGGGCGTTAGCGATTTCTCCCAGCGGCTGAAACTCCCGGCGGGAGAGAAAGGAGAATTTCACCGGGCGGGAGCCTATGATCTCTATGTCACGGTGCGGATGGACGCAGATCCCAGAGCGCAGGGCGCTTCCAATATTTATGTCAACCAGTGGCTGGTGGCGCCCGCACAGACCAACGGAACGGAAGGAAAGAGTGTCCGGAAGCTTCTGGCCAAGGTGGAGCTGGAGGACGGCTGCTATGAATTTACCGTTGAGCCCGTCAAGGCAGGGGTGCAGGTGGAACGCCTGGAATTTGTTCCTGCTGCCAGGTAATACCTGAAAACTATCGTAAAGTATAGCAAACGGGTATTTGTAGGAATCATGCCTGTGTGCTAAACTGAGAGATGTGATAGAAAGACTCTCCGGAGGCGCGGCGTCAGAGGGCTGTCCGCGGGAGATTCCTGTATGTATTATCCGGAATGTGGAGTTGTAAAGGGAGGAACGTGTGATGAAGATTATAGAGAATCAGACATTTGACGAAGAACGGGCGCTTTACGGAAGCAGGGAGCTTCTGGTGAGAAACGTATCCTTTGACGGACCGGCGGACGGAGAGAGCGCGCTGAAGGAAAGCAGCGATATCCAGGTGGAGCATGCCTTCTGCAATCTGCGGTATCCCTTCTGGCATGATCACCGGCTGAAAATCACAGACTCCGAGATGACGGAACTGTGCCGGGCGGCGCTGTGGTATTCGGATCACATCGAGATTGCGGGGACAAAGCTGCATGGCATCAAGGCTCTGCGGGAGTGCAGCGATGTGCGGATGGAAAACTGTGATATCATTTCCCCGGAATTCGGCTGGTCGGTGAAAAATCTGGAAATGACCGGATGCACGGCCCAGAGCGAATATTTTATGATGCGCTCCGAAAACCTGAGGTTTTCCGGGCTGAAGATGAGCGGGAAGTATTCCTTCCAGTATATTGAAAACGCGGTATTTGAAAACTGTGAGTTCGACACCAAGGATGCCTTCTGGCACGCGAAGAATGTCACCGTCCGGGACAGTGTGATCCGGGGAGAATATCTGGCCTGGTATTCCGACGGACTGACGCTGATCAACTGTAAACTGATCGGCACGCAGCCCCTGTGCTACTGCCGGAATCTGACACTGGAAAACTGTGAAATGATCGACACCGATCTGTGCTTTGAAAAATCCCAGGTGGAAGCCCGGATCCTTACGCCGGTTCTGAGTATCAAGAATCCGCTGTCCGGAAGGATTCTGGTGCCGGCTGTGGGAGAGCTGATTATGGATGACGAAAATGCCCGGGGACAGGTGATTACGGAAGAGAAGATGAGCGAATGATCCGGAGCGGCGCTGCCGCTTTTAGGTTAAGATGTGAAAACCGGAGACGCTGACAAATCTGTCGGCTGCTCCGGTTTTTCGCGTCTGATTACTGCTCTGTCACATACTTTTCCAGAACCGGAAACTGGCAGGGGCCGGTCTCCAGCACCATTCTGTGGAACTCCTTCACATCGAAGGCGTCTCCCTGTTCTTCGCGACATTCCTCCCTGAGATCCATGAAGCTGAGGCATCCCATGTAGTATTTCAGGTAATTGGTGGGATCCTCCACGATTACCTGGTAAATTTCTTCCACGGCATCCGGATCTGAGATGCCGAACCCTTCCAGAAATCCGGCGGCCTTCTCCAGGGTCCAGCCGTCATAGTGAATTCCCGTATCCAGCAGCGAATAAATACAGAGGTTCAGGGACCGGTTCAGCCATTGGAGCCGGGCCAGGCCGGCGTCCTGTCCGGTGTAGCCGTAGGCGTAGGACTCCACATAGGTGGCCCAGCCTTCCACATAGCCGCTCATTCCCAGCAGATGGCGTATTTTCGGCGGATTTGTGGAGGCAAAAAAGACAGTCTGATACAGATGTCCCGGAAAGCCCTCGTGGGCCAGTGTGGTGAACAGCTGGCTGCCTTCCATCTGCGCATGGCCGTTGATGTAAATGGCGTTGGGAGACAGCGTATCCACCGGCGGCGTCAGGTAAAAGGCAGGGCTCAGATACTCCTCCAGATCTGGATGCACGTATTTCACTTCCCAGGAGACGGCGGAGGCTTCCGGGAAATCCCCGGAAATCGTTTTCCGCAGCGTTTCCAGAATTTCCTCCGGATCGCTGCTTCCGGTCCATGTTTCCGTCCCGGAGGCAATCTGCTGTGCCAGGGAACTGTTTTCCCCCAGCAGTTGGCTGCTCTCCACCACGTCCGCCTGCAGCTGCGCCAGAAGCCGCTGCTGGATGGCGGGCACGGAATCGTAAAGGCCGCAGTTGGATTTCAGCAGGTATTCGTAATACTCTCTTCCGCCGGGCAGGCTGCACAGGCCTCCGGACTGTTTTCCGGTGCCTTTCAGCTCTTCCAGTCCCTGGATCAGCGCCTGATACGCGGGGATCAGCACCTGGCGGATCAGGCGGCTGTGGAGGGTTATGTAGGCTTCCTGTTTTTTCTCTGACAGGGAGGTGAGCTGTCTTATCTTTTCCTGAAAGATAGTGTCCAGATAGTTGGCATCGGGGTTCTGGATGAAGGCCTGGCATTGGCTGATAACCCGGTCCGCGGTGGTATCGCTCATAAAGGTACCTTCCCTGGACTTCAGCGTCTCAAAGGTGAGGATACCCTGAAAATAGTCTCCCACAGAGGACACCAGCTTCAGATAATCCTGTACATCCTGCTCCCGCCGGAAGGTGTATTCTGCCAGCAGGATGGGAAGCTGAGCCTGCGTTCCCAGCGAAGGACTCAGCATTTCCTCCAGCAGATAGTTGTTGGAGGGCAGAAGATCCGTCTGGAGAGCCAGGGAAACCACATCGCATGCCAGCCGGTTTTTGCGGGAGAGATCTTCGTAGGAAAAGGATTTCAGCTTTTTCAGCCGGTTTTCCGCCGTCACATAGCCTGCGGTCACCTGGGCAGTGTCGAAGGAACCCAGGGAGGCGGTGTACTCCGTGATTCCGTAAGTCTCCGGATTTGCCACGGTATAGTGCAGGTTCAGGGCATTTTGGCGGATATCCTGGACGAAGATCTGATCGGTGTAGCGGGTGAAACGGTAATTGGTCAGGATTTTCTTTCCTGCCAGGATGAGAAGCGGGATCAGGAGCAGGGCCAGAAGCAGAGCTGCTCCTGCCAGAAGGCGTCTGGGATATTTGGGATGAAACTGCATAGGGAAACACCATGAAGAGGGGAGTTGGTAGTAATGTATGAGAGAAAACCCCGGATTATGTAATATATGGAAAGGGTTTTGGAAAAGAATTGGACGATACCGGCCGCGGATGATATAATACATGCGTGATGATAGATTTTCCCGTTTGGGATAAACTAAAGAATAATACTACAGGAGGAAATACCATGGAACAGATTTATGATGTACTGATTATCGGTTCCGGTCCAGCGGGCATGACGGCGGCGATCTACGGCAAGAGAGCCGGGCTGTCTGTGGCTGTTCTGGAAGGAAATTATATTAACGGCGGACAGATACTGAACACTTACGAGGTGGACAACTATCCCGGTCTGCCGGGGATCAGCGGCCTGGATTTGGCAGATAAATTTAAGGAGCATGCGGCCAGCCACGGGGCGGAATTCCTGCGGGGCAAGGCGGAGAGCGTTTCCCTGGAAGGGAACATCAAGGTGGTTCACACCAGAAAAGAAGATTTCCGGTGCCGCACGCTGGTGATCGCTTCCGGAGCGGTGCACCGGAAGCTGGGAGTGCCTGGAGAGGAGACTCTGAACGGTATGGGCGTATCCTACTGCGCCACCTGTGACGGCGCCTTTTTCAGGGACAAGACGGTGGCCGTGGTGGGCGGCGGCGACGTGGCTGTGGAGGACGCGATTTTCCTGGCCAGAGGCTGCCGGAAGGTTTATGTGATCCACAGAAGAGACCAGCTGAGAGCCGCGAAAACGCTTCAGGACAGCCTGTTTGCCACCGAGGGCGTGGAAATGTACTGGAACGGGGTTGTGACCCGGATTGACGGGGAAAACAAGGTACAGCGCATCACTGTGGAGAATACGAAAACGGGAGAAAGCCAGGAGCTGGAAGTGGACGGCGTTTTCATTGCCGTGGGAATTACGCCGGACACCGGTTTTGTGAAGGATTTTGTGGAACTGGATTCCCAGGGATATATTATCGCCGGAGAGGACGGAAAGACCAGCGTCCCGGGTGTATTCGCCGCCGGAGATGTGCGGACGAAACAGCTGCGCCAGGTGATTACGGCCGCTGCGGACGGCGCCAACTGCATCACCTCTGCGGAGGAATACCTGCGGGAAAATCCCGTATAATTGAAGAACTGATTTATTCCCGCGGGCAACGAGCCAAGCGGACATGTTTGTATGTCCATTTGGCGACTGCCGCGAGGGTCAAATACTCCGTAGCTTGCTGCGGGGTATTTGACTTCCATTCCGGCAGACGGTTTGGAAAAGAAACAAAGGCCGCTATACGGAGAGAAAACGTATGGCGGCCTTTTCCGGTTTCCCATAATCGTAAAACTTATGTAAAATGGAAAATTTCCTGCTTTCGAATCCTGTCGGCAAAGGGCGAACCCCGTCAAATTTCCGGGCCTGGACCAGGCCTTTGTTAAAAATAGACAAATTGTGTCGAAAATTAACACAATTAAGGTGGACAACCCAAAACTTATCCTCCCGTTATCCACACTTGAAAAATGTGGAAATGCCTTAAAATCGAGTTATACACAAAGTTATTCACATTATCCACATTTTATCCTGTGGAAAACCCGGATTTACATAACGAAAAAGGAAACAGATGTTTTGTATATATGTGATAAATCGGATTTTAGAAGTAATTAATGTGGAAAAACTCTTGACAATCGGAATATCTCATAGTGGATAAAATTGTGTCAAATTATCATACAATTTAAAGGAAACTTATGTTAACAGCTTAAGAAAAATGTGGAATTTGACGCGGCGGATTTGCCATACAGGCAGCAAAAAACCACGTTCCTCTCCGGAAGGGACTTCCTGCAGCGGGGAGAACGCGGTGTATTGTCCGATAACAGACAGAGCGTATGTGGCCTTCTGTATACGGGTATATCAGGCGACACATACGCTCAGTTCGTCAGTTATTCAAATGCATCCTCTTAATCACCTTCAGCCGGGTAAATTCCTCCCGCTCCTTTTCCTCCAGCGCGTTGCTGATATCCTTTGTCAGCTGCTCATAATGAGGAATGGTGATGTTCTTCAGCGCGTTGGCTCTTTTCTGGGTCTTCTTGATATTGGTTGCCAGCCGGTAGGCGGAGTTTTCCACCATGGACAGCTTAATGGTCAGGGCTTTCACCTTCTCAAAAGCCACCCGGGCGGCGTCCAGGGATTCCTTGGTGTTGTAAAAGGCATAGGTGGGAGAATCCCCGTCCGGTTCAGCCTCCACCAGCGGAATCTCCGTTCCCATGATACTCCGGGTTTTGATCCGGATGGAATCCTCAATGGGAACCGTATAGGAGATGGTCTGCACCGTGTTAATGCCGATCTCCACATTGGCCTTCTGGAGGGCCGCGTAGGCCTCGCGGAAGGTCTGGTCGATCTGAGACTGGATTCCTCTGGCCTCCTCGATCAGGTTCATCATCTCCCGGATCAGGATATTCCGTTTCCTGTCCATCAGGTCAAAGCCCTGGCGGGACAGGGCCAGCGAGTTTTTGGCCAGAATCAGATTGCCTTTGGTTGGGAAGGTATTCGGATCCATAATATTCCCCCTTTACTCCCTCATGGCATCGGCTTCCGCTTTGGCTTCCGCGGCCAGATCCACCTCGGTGGGCTTGTAATACTGATTCAGCACCTTGGTGTCGATCCGGTCCAGCTCCTCCTTGGGAAGGATTCCCAGAAGCTTCCAGCCGATATCCAGCGTCTGCTGAATGGTACGGTTTTCAAATTCACCCTGGCCCACGAACTGCTTCTCAAAAGCGTTGCCGAAGACCAGATACTTTTTGTCCAGGGGCGACAGCTCATCCTCGCCGATAACGGAAGCCAGCGCCCGGGCATCGCCAACTTTGGCGTAGCAGGAGAAGAGCTGGTTGGCCACATCCTGATGATCCGCTCTCGTATAGCCTTCTCCGATGCCGTCCTTCATCAGACGGGACAGGGAGGGAAGCACGTTGATGGGCGGATAGATGGACTGTCCGTGCAGCTGCCGGTCCAGAACGATCTGCCCCTCCGTGATGTAACCGGTCAAATCCGGGATGGGGTGGGTGATATCGTCGTTGGGCATGGTCAGGATGGGAATCTGGGTCACAGACCCCTCCTGTCCCTGGACGATGCCGGCCCGCTCGTACAGGGTGGCCAGCTCACTGTACAGATAGCCGGGATAACCCTTACGGGAAGGAATCTCTCCTTTGGAGGAGGAAACCTCACGCATGGCCTCGCAGAAGGAGGTGATATCCGTCAGAATAACCAGGATATGCATACCTTTCTCAAAGGCAAGGTATTCCGCGGCGCTCAGAGCCACCTTCGGCGTGATCAGACGCTCCACCACCGGGTCATTGGCCAGGTTCAGGTACATCACCACATGGTCCGACACACCGCTTTCCTCAAAGGTACGGCGGAAGAACTCTGCCACGTCGTATTTAACGCCCATGGCGGCAAATACGATGGCGAATTTCTCATCGGAATTTTCGCCCAGGGAGGCCTGCTGCACGATCTGGGCAGCCAGCCGGTCATGGGGAAGACCGTTTCCGGAGAAAATGGGCAGCTTCTGACCGCGGATCAGAGTGGTCAGACCGTCGATGGCGGAAATACCGGTCCGGATATAGTTTCTCGGATACTCTCTGGTCACGGGATTTAAGGGAAGCCCGTTGATGTTTACTTTTGTCTCGGCCACAATGGGGCCCAGGCCGTCGATGGGATTGCCGATGCCGTCGAAAGTTCTTCCCAGAATCTTTTCCGACAGCCCGATTTCCATGGGATGGCCTGTCAGGCGGGTGTGGGTGTTTTCCAGGGACATGCTGTCGGTGCCCTCAAACACCTGGATGACTGCCTTGTCCTCGTAGATCTCCACGATACGCCCCAGTTTCTTTTCCTCACCGTCTATGGAGAATTCCACAATCTCCTCATAGGCGGCGTCCTTGACGCCCTCCAGAACCACCAGAGGGCCGTTGATTTCGCTTAATCCTAAATATTCGATTGCCATGATGCTTCCTCCTTATCCGTTCTTTTCCAGCACCTTGTCGTAGAAGGTGTCGATGGCCTTTTTGTAGTCATCGAACATTTCCAGATGATTGTTGGGAACATCATACTTGATGGCGATTACTTTTTCGAAAATAGTGTCCTCCTTCAGGATGGACATGGGCATTCCCATGGTAATCAGCGCTCTGGACTTTTTGTAGAGATAGAGGATGGTTTCCATCATCTTATACTGCTTTTCCATGGGAACACAGGTATCCTCCTGGTGGAAGGCATTCTGCTGCAGAAATCCCAGACGGATTACCCGGGCGATTTCCAGAACCAGCTTCTGATCGTCGGGAAGCACATCGCTTCCGATCAGCTTTACAATCTCCATCAGGCTGCTTTCCTGGTTCAGAAGAGCCATCAGCTGATTTCTCAGGTCGATGAAGTTTTTGTTCACATGTTCCTGATACCAGGGAGCCAGGTCGCCGAGATATTCGCTGTAGCTGGTGAGCCAGTGAATCGCCGGGAAATGGCGGGCGTAAGCCAGGGATTTGTCCAGACCCCAGAAGCAGCGGACGAAACGCTTGGTATTCTGAGTTACGGGCTCGGAGAAATCGCCTCCCTGGGGGGATACGGCTCCGATGATGGACACGCTGCCCTCGGTGCCGTTGAGG
Source organism: Candidatus Pullilachnospira stercoravium (assembly GCA_018713585.1). Classification (GTDB taxonomy): domain Bacteria; phylum Bacillota; class Clostridia; order Lachnospirales; family Lachnospiraceae; genus Pullilachnospira; species Pullilachnospira stercoravium. The sequence continues at coordinate 14,923 of DVON01000227.1, forward strand.
TTTTCCATCATGCCGGCTCTCTCGTAAAAGGCCGACAGACGGGAAGCCAGATAAGCGGGGAAACCTTCCTCGGCGGGCATCTCCTCCAGACGGCCGGACAGCTCACGCAGCGCCTCCGCCCAGCGGGAGGTGGAATCGGCCATGATAGCCACATCGTATCCCATATCCCGGTAATATTCCGCCAGTGTCAGCCCCGTGTAGATAGAAGCTTCGCGGGCAGCTACGGGCATGTTGGAGGTGTTGGCGATCAGGGCGGTCCGGTGCATCAGGGGATTGCCTGACTTGGGA